>NZ_PDYR01000011.1:0-116773 GCF_002743165.1 Sporosarcina sp. P19
GGAACGCGTCCGGCTGCAGCGCAGATCAACGGGTTGCAACCACTATCTCGTTAACGGGTGCGATTGCTTTATAAGTGATCGTGTCCAGATCACGTAAACGGGCCATTTAATTTACTATTGATGAAAATAGTGTAAACAAGTGTATATACTGAGAGTAGGAGAGGGGATCGTATATATGAATGAACCGAAGATGAAAGAAAACGAAAATAGTGTAACTGACTTTATTGAAAGTGTAGAAAATGAGAAGAAGAAGGCGGATGCCTATCAGTTATTAGCTATCTTTGAAGAGGTGACTGGTTACAAAGCAAAAATGTGGGGTCCTAGTATAATAGGCTTTGGCAGCTATCACTATAAATATGAATCAGGACGCGAAGGGGATGCGCCTTTAGTGGGTTTTTCACCGAGGAAGGCAAAGATTAGCCTTTACTTAGACTATGAAAGTGAAGAAAGGGAAGAATTATTAGAAAACTTCGGTAAACATACGAAGAGTAAGGCTTGCATTTATGTAAATAAATTAGCTGATATCGATGCCAATGTTTTAAAAGATTTAATTAAACATACAGTAGAAAAATATCAGAGTCTTTATCCTAATGAATGAGATAATCATTACATTATTCTGCAGACGTGAACGCTTGTTGAATAGGCGTCATTTCTATTATTCAACAAATGGCTCTACTAAAGGAGTTGTATAAAATGGATGGAAAAAAAGATGTACAATTAAAATCCTCTTCAAAAGCAGAAAACATTCTATCTCAAATTAATAGTAACACTAAGCTAGGCGACTTAAGAAAAATCGCGAAGGACATCAAAAAAGATCACGAACTAGCTATGGAACTTTGGTCAACCGAAGAGTTTTTGCCCAGACTATTAGCAATCTTAATTATGGACAAAAAGCTTCTTTCACAAGATGTACTAAATAAGCTGGATCAAGATATGCAGAATCATTGTTTTGATGAGCGAAATTACTTAATGGATTGGTTAATGGCTAATCAGCTCGCCAAAGACAAGAAGAAAATTGCATTGATGGAGTCATGGCAAAATAGTCCTTCTGCTCTTCAAAGGCGGACTTTCTGGTATTATCAAGGGCGATTGAGATGGACTGGACAAACACCGCCGGATAACACCGCAGAATTGCTATCTGCATTAGAAGCGAATATTACGCAGGAAGAACCGGAAGTTCAATGGGCTATGAATTTCACCGCAGGCTGGATAGGCGTTTATGATGAAAATAATCGTGCACGTTGTATTAAACTAGGTGAGAAAACGGGTCTTTACAAAGGTGAAAAAGTATCAAAAGGATGTACTCCCAACTATTTGCCGGAGTTTATTACGATTGAAGTTAACAAACGACAAAGTAAGTAGTTATATCTAAAGTATGTATTAAGGTTTAATGCAAAAAATAAAGAAATTCAAAGCCTCAATGTGAAAATTGTCATGAGCTTGGACCGAAAAGTATAGAAAACATCGCGTTATGGCAGCCAGTTAGTGAAATATGCAAGGAAGATGTAAAGGATTAACCCACTCTCTCTTGTAATCTGTAAGGTCCTTGTCTTTAAGAACAACAAATTTGCATTTGCGCAGTACAACGATAAAAAACTTCCACAATCGGGGCCGATTGTGGAACAAGTGATACGAAATATATATTATGAAGTAAGATAAGTGGAAAACACACAGGCGTAATAATCTGTGTGTTTTCTTTTGCTTTTTTATGCTTAATTCATCTATAAAACATATGCTAAACCGGTTGTTATTTGACTTGTTAGTATCGTTTCTCTCCCCATCAACCGAACCCGTTAGTCAGGCAAAGCGATTTTTATTGTTCAGCATCAGGCGTTAATTTCACACTAGAAGGTTTGTAAAACTGATCGACTAAGTTATAAATAGTGATCAGTTCATAGAGAACGACAAACTCGGGTGGGAATTGGCTTGGATGTCTCTCCTCACTAGTTGTGATTTCCTTATTGTCATCCCAGAAAAGGTCCGTAACGTTTTTTAATTGTGACTCATGCTTCTTCGGGTTGTAGTCAATGGAATGCTTCAAGTCGTTCGCAAGCTCGGTTACAGCGTGCATGATCCGATCGCGTTCTGCCGGCGTCCAGGAAATGCGCTGTTCCGGTATGTTCAATAAAGCACCCAAATGATATTCGAGATTATGTAGAAATAACAACTGCTTTTCAGCCATGAGTAGTTCTTTTTCTTTTCCTCTTACCCACGGATACAATTTCGATTCATTACGTTGAAAATGAATCAATGTTTCGGTTTTCCTAATTTCTTTCGTAAGTTGCTTGGTAGTCTCTAGCTCATCTCGACGGTTTGTGTGCACGTCATATAAGATGGTTTGGAATGTTCGTTCCAAAATAGTTCCTGCTCGCTCACTAATATGTTGGATGTTTTCTACAATATCTCTTCTGTAGTTAGGCGGGAAGACCAACATATTCACAGCAGTAGACACTAGCAAACCAATGGTGGTCGTACCGAGTCGAATGAAAAAAGCGATTAAGTAGTTGCTGTGGATGACTTCGACCATGGCGACCGCTGTCAATGTGGCAACGAGTAGTCCGGCATGCAAGTTTAGTCGGTAACAGACTAAAATGGTGGCAACCGCTGCTAATGTATAGGTAATCGGGGAATTCCCGAAGAGCGTGATAAAGAATACAGCAAATGCAGAACCGATAGCAGATGCAGGAAATCGAATAATTCCCTTTTTAATGGAATCACTGACAGTAGGCTCAATCGTGACAATTGCCGTGATTACAGCAAATACTGGGGGCCAATTAAACCATTCACAAATAATAGCTGTTAAAAAGATTGCTATGCCTGTTTTCACTATTCGACTGCCGTTAAATTGAAAGGATCGCATACCGTTATAACCTCCTGTTCCTACTGCGTATATCTAGTACTGTAGTACATTATATCATCCGCTACCATCGGAACGTACGAGTGGTACTTTTCGCATAAATATACCTACACAAATTTTTATTTGGCGAATACTATGCTGTAACAAGGAATAGATTGCTAATAAGATGTCACTCGATTACTTCATTATCCTGTTCCCAACTTGAGTACTAAATACGTTTGAAAATAGGAGAAGGGGTGTGTGAAATGAGTATCCTTTTATATTTAATAATTGGCGGTGTCATTGGCTGGTTTGCTAGTCTGATCATCGGCAAAAGTGTCCCAGGCGGTATCGTCGGCAATATTATTACGGGAATCATAGGCGCGTGGATTGGCGGGAGTTTATTCGGCAGTTGGGGACCGCGCTTAGGAGAATTTTATGTTGTACCTTCTATTGTAGGTGCGCTGATTTTTGTCATAGTTGTCAGTTACATTATGAAGGCGGCGCGGAAAAGATGATAACTAGATAGGTAAGGGGTTCCTACATTGTCAGCATGACGAGTGGGAGCCCTTTTTCATTGATTGGAATAAATAAAACGATGAGAGCTGTACTTATTATTTCACTTGCGTATATAAGCATATCATTATATGATTGTAGGGAAGTGGAGGGATGGACTATGAATACACTTGTTACGGTTGATCTACAACGCGCATCACGACTATTAAAATTGCTAGGAGACCCCACACGGTTGACGATGATGAAGTTACTCAAGTCACATGAATGCTGTGTTTGTGAATTTGTTGCGATTTTTAAAATGAGTCAGCCAGCGATTAGCCAGCACTTACGTAAACTTCGAGATATTGAGTTGGTTAAAGAAGAACGTAGAGGTCAATGGGTTTTCTTCTCGATCAATGAAAATCATGAAGATTACCCGTTTATTCAAAGCATCCTTGAACATCTTCCAGAACAGAATGAATCTATCGCTGAATTGGAAGCACAAGGGCTTCGAATTTGTTGTGAATAAGGAGGAGAAAGTACGTTGGCTATAACTGCATCATTGATTTTCATCATCACACTTATTTTTGTCATTTGGCAGCCTAGAAACTTCTCGATCGGATGGTCTGCCTGTATTGGTGCGATCATCGCATTGTTAGTTGGGGTAGTTAACTTCCAAGATGTTATGGATGTAACGGGGATTGTATGGAATGCTACGCTTGCTTTCATCGCGATCATCATTATTTCATTAATCTTGGATGAAATTGGTTTTTTCGAGTGGTCGGCCCTACATATGGCTAGATTAGCCAAAGGCAGCGGTATTCGCCTATTTATTTACGTCACGATTCTAGGTGCAGTCGTGGCTGCTCTGTTTGCAAACGATGGGGCGGCCCTTATATTAACGCCCATTGTACTTTCCATGGTACGAAATTTGAATTTCAATGAAAAAATGATTTTCCCATTTATTATGGCCAGCGGATTTATCGCTGACACGACTTCATTACCATTGGTTGTAAGTAACTTAGTGAATATTGTTTCAGCAGATTTTTTTGATATTGGATTTGTTGAATATGCATCTAGAATGATCGTCCCGAATTTATTTGCATTGGTTGCGAGTATTTTAGTGTTGTTGTTATTCTTCCGTAAAAGTATTCCGAAAGACTATGAAGTATCAGATTTAAAAAAACCGAAAGATGCGATCAAAGACCTCAAGTTGTTTCGACTTGCTTGGGTAATTTTAGGTGTATTACTTATAGGATATTTCTCAAGTGGGTTTACGGGATTGCCTGTATCTATTATTGCAGGGCTTACGGCGATATTCTTTATGGTTATGGCGCAAAAAAGTCCAGCCGTTCATACGAAACAAGTGCTTAAAGGTGCACCTTGGGCGATCGTATTCTTCTCTGTCGGGATGTATGTTGTAGTATACGGATTGCGTAATGTCGGTCTAACGGGTGTATTGGCGGATGTCATTCAAACGGCAGCCGATCAAGGACTCTTTGTCGCAACGATTTCGATGGGCTTTATTGCGGCGATACTGTCATCACTTATGAATAATATGCCTACGGTCATGATTAACGCGTTAGCAATATCGGACACAACTACGACAGGTCCCATTCTCGAAGCTTTGATTTACGCGAATATTATTGGATCTGATTTAGGTCCCAAAATCACACCAATTGGTTCATTGGCCACCTTATTATGGTTGCATGTACTGTCTCAAAAAGGCGTGAAGATCTCTTGGGGTAGCTACTTTAAAATTGGTATTATTCTAACAGTCCCTACACTCCTGATTACACTTATCGGACTGTATCTATGGCTGTCAATTATACAATAAGAAGGAGATTTCATTATGTCGAAAAAAATACTTTATTTCTTATGTACAGGCAACTCATGCCGTAGTCAAATGGCTGAAGGATGGGGTAAAGAGTATCTAGGTGAAGAATGGCAAGTTCTTAGTGCTGGAATTGAAGCGCATGGCGTGAATCCAAATGCAGTAAAAGCTATGAATGAAGTCGGCATCGACATATCGAACCAAACTTCGGATATCATCGATCCACAAATCTTACACAATGCAGATTTTATCGTCACTCTTTGTGGGGATGCCGCTGACAAGTGTCCGATGACACCACCTCATGTAAAACGTGATCATTGGGGGTTTGATGACCCTGCAAAAGCACAAGGAACAGATGAAGAAAAATGGGAATTCTTCCAGCGTGTACGCGACGAAATAGGTGCAAGGATTGCGGAGTTTTCTAAAACAGGTCAATAAATATAAGATGCTGTAGATGCCTATCCGGGCTATCCATTGACATGTGAAGCGCTCCTTTTACATATTGTTTCGTCCTATAAATAGAATAATCAGATAGTTTATGAGATAATAAGATAATGAAAAGGGGGATTCGTCATGGATAGTCGATTTCCAATCGGGCAATTACACGTTCCGGAGCATGTCACGTTGGCAGATATTCAAAAGTGGTTACGAGAAATTGAAACCTACACTACTCGATTGAGAGAAATTGTAAATTCATTGAATGAGGAAGAGTTAAACAAAACGTATCGCGAAGGTGCGTGGAACGTTCGTCAATTGGTGCATCATATTGCAGACTCGCAGTTGACGATGTATCAGCGATTCAAGCTTGCGTTAACAGACGACAACCCCATAGCACCTGCTTTTGATCAAGAGAAGTGGGCTGTATTACCTGACACAGAACTACCGGTTGAGCCTTCGATTAAAATGCTTGAAGGGCTCAATGAGCGTATTGTAGCGTTAGGCAATAGTCTGACGGAAGCGCAACTGGATCGAACATTTATACATCAAGTAAACGGCGAGATCGCAGTAGCGAAAAAAGTAGCGAAGTTAGCTTGGCATGAAGAACATCATTTAGCGCATATTGAGATGGCTTTGGCGAAATAAGCGTGTCTTATATCGTATGGACCCCGCCACTTCTTCACTTGAGGAAGTGGCGGGGTTTTATTAATGTCCCGGGGTATCTCTTGAGCGCTTGATTGCACGAACCAAAGCCAATTCTGACTGGTGATTGGCATAATCAACCAACTGTGGCACACGAAATAGATCAAGCAATAGCCAAAGGTACGGAATGAGTGGAAGAATGATAAAGTGCGGATGCATGAGTAAAAATAAGATGTAATCGAACGTCATTTGATTGATATATGCATCTCTGATGAAATAGATGATTACACCATTTAGTAATAACGTATAAATTGCACCGAAAATCGCATATGGCGTAATACCGAGATAAAATCTGTGAAGAAAGTAATTGCCAAAGAAAATCAGAAGTACATACGTGATGGCATTTGTTTTCTTGCGGTTATTGTATTCATACTGTAATTGCATTACTTCTTCGTGTGTCATGCCTTTCTTACTTATGTAGTCCATTGTACTGTCATCTCCTATAGTTCTTTATGTTATTTAAACCACTATATCATAAATTTCTCTGGTATAATGAGACTAATTAGTGGGTTGTAAGAAAGGTGGCATAAATATATGAAATGTACAAGATGTGGCCGTCATTTGCAGCCTAGACATGAAGACTGTCCGAATTGTGGCGAGCCGATTGTCTATAAATTAGAGAAAAGTCATAATGTAGCGAAGATGCTTTTTTTCGCAGTGTTGACGATTGGTGCCTTAGTAGCAGTAGTTGTTATACTATACAGTGATCATGATTTTACGTTGAAAAAAAAGAGTGTAAAACAGGCGACAGAATCTGTCTTAGGTGGATCAACAACTAATCCAGATTACGATGATGAGTGGGTGGAAGAAGAATACGAACTGGTGGCTGATGATCCTGGGGTGACATCTGAAAGTGTATCCGTACAATCTGATCCGGTTATAGGGAATACGCAAGAATATGAGGTTGATGAACCGTTACCGATGCGTGAGCTAGTGGAAGAATTCTATCAAGACTATCGCTTGATGTATAGTGAGTCATTGAACAATCTGGATTTCAGTATAGTAGCATCACTTTTAACTCCAAATAGTTCTGCGTACAGTGAGATGTATAAATACATAGATGATATCAAAAACTCAGGATACTATTTTAACTTCTATGATAACGAAATATTGGACTATTACAGGGACAAAGGGATGCTGTATTTAAAAACATATGAAGCATTCGATTTAATTGATCAGAATGGAATAGTAACTTCTCATCAGCGGAATAAAACCTATGCAATAGTTTTGAATTACAATAATGTACCTGTTCAAATAGATGCAATCGAGATTACAAATTATTATCGATAGACCATATATGATTTTGAGCATGTTTGTCTTTATAAAGTACAGACTTATTGAGTATTGGGAAGTCTTTTTTACATTTATCTTCTTCTAACATTTAATAAACCACTCAATGCGTAGAAAACAGTAACTTATGGATGTGGGAGAGATTAAAGTGAAGATGCAAAGAATAGTTGTGCTCGTATCATGGCTAGTAGTCAGTATTCTATTTGGCGTATTGACCAAGATGCTGGATTCTGTCCCTTTCCTTGGAGATGTCTTTACTAGAATGGGCATTTGGGTATTAATTGCGACGTGCATTGCGGCATACAGCCAAACTGCTTTGCGGGCAGCGATTCATACGTTGCTATTCTTTTTAGGAATGTTGACCGGCTATTATCTATACTCCGCCCATTTATTCGGTGTGTATTCGACGAATGATATGAAGTACTGGGGCATTGTAGCGGTCGTTACGCCATTTCTTGCGGTGGTCGTCTGGTATGCGAAACATGGTAGATGTTTGGCTTGTTTTTTACCCGCGTTACCAATGGGATTGATGTTAAGTCTCTCACTAGGAATCGGGTTGTTTTATTTGGATGTGAATTATTTAGAAGAATTTATTATGTACATCATTTTGTGCGTGATCTTCTACCGAAACTCTAAACAACTAACTATAGTGATTGTTCTTTCTGTTATGGTCACAAGTGTAATTGAATTGACGCCGTTGTCTTGGTTCTTTATGTTTTGATTTATACTACTTTACGGACCCTTTTTTATCTATGAAGAGGGTCTTTTATTGTTGATCTGCAATCATTAAAAGTTGAATCTTCCATTTTAATTAACTCCACACCAAGTCATCTGTTCAAAATGTAAACAACCTCATTATTAAATTGTCAGAATTATGATATAGTGAGTACTAGTTTTCAAGAAAAGATCTTATATAATCCATTTGGTGTTTACACATTATATGGCTAGGAGCAGTAGTTAGGGCTAGATTATCCGAAGTGAGTAAATGGAGGTTTACTGATGTTGAAGGTCGTGGTGATATTTCTGCTGGCCGGCTTGGCTGAAATTGGCGGAGGTTATTTGATTTGGCAATGGTTGCGCGAAGGTAAATCCGCGATGTTCGGATTATTCGGAGGTATTGCCTTAATTTTATATGGCGTAGTAGTCACATTCCAAACATTCCCGACTTTTGGCAGAGTGTATGCGGCTTATGGAGGCGTGTTCGTCTTTCTATCCGTATTATGGGGATGGGGAATTGATAAAAAGACTCCTGATTTATACGATTTCCTAGGGGCAGGTATTTGTCTGCTTGGTGTGTCCGTCATATTGTTTGCACCGAGATCGTAACAGTGAATGGTGGGTTTAAGGCAGAGTATGAAAATGAAGGACCTCATTAGATAACGGGAGGACGATCACATGACGCAAAATGAAATCTTTCATATTGGCAAACAAGCACTAGAAGCACAATCTTTCAGTAAACTATTGGGAACAAAATTGATGGAGTTTACTGCGGGGGAAGTAGTTCTAGAAGTTCCCATCACGGAACACGTACTACAGCAACATGGCTTTGTACACGGTGGGGTCATTGGTTATGCAGCGGATAACGCATTGACGTTTGTAGGCGGTTCCGTTCTAGGTCCGAACGTATTGACGGCAGAATACAAAATCAACTATGTACGGCCCGCAGTAGGTGAAAAACTCATTGCCCGGGCGACAGTTATTTCAGCTGGCAAGCGACAAGCTGTGTGTCGCTGTGATGTTTTTGCCGTCAAGGATGGGGAAGAGAAGATTTGTGCCACTGCACAAGGGACCATTATGACGGTTATATCGGAGTAATGAAATGAATAGCCTAAGGCAAAAACGCACCCATTAGCTGGCGGGTGCGTTTTGTGTCGTTTCATTCGCATGCACATGATCAGTGGGAGTAGATGTAACGCGGGTCTGTTGACGTTTGGCCGAATGATACCAGTTGCTAAACAACAGAATGATAATTACAAGATCCACCGCATCACCACCGTAATACATAAGCATCGCTCCTGCACGCGCCTCTTCAATCGGCACACCGGCTGGCGGATAGGCGTATAGAAATTTGGATAGAATTCCGTGTCCCGCCAGAGCTACAATAAAGACCGCAGTACGATAACGGTAACTGTAGCGGCGAGATACGGGATCGATGTATAAAAGAGAAATGGTAAATAGATATCCCGCAACAAACACATGAATATGGATTAAAATATGCAGCCAGAGATGATGGTGCATGGCCGCAAACAAGCCTGTCGTGTATAACAACCAAAGTCCGCCAATGTTCAAAATAGAAGCAATGATGGGATGTGTAGAGAACCCCGCGAGTCGACTTTTTAGCAATCGGCTTACCTTTCTAGCCTGCCGAACGGGAAGTGTCCGCAGCACCAACGTCATAGGAGCAGCGAGCGCCAATAGAAGGGGTCCGAGCATGCCGAGCAAAAGGTGGCCGAACATATGCCAGGTGAAATGATCATGTGATAGTTCGGCAAGCGGTCCGACAACAGTGCTTACTGAAGCGAGTACGCCTGCTACCCACAACACAATCCGTCTGCGTGGCCATTTACGTAAACGTTTTTGCCGATTGGAATGAAATATCCCGACCCCGTATAACAGGATGGCGAGCAACGCAAGCGTCCCAAACAGCCAATCGGTCGCACTGATATATGCATCATGTGGCATGAAGCACCAGCCTTTCCGCCGAGCGTGCATTCTGTCGCGCTGACTTGATTAGCAACAGGCCTGCCGCAATCATCACAATCGCAGAACCGTTCCAAACGACGTCATATGGAACGATGTCTACATGATAACGAATCTGATGAATACGCATGACTTTGTGTTGAATGGTTCCATCATACAATTGGAACGCTCCACCCCCGAGCAACTTGCCACCCCAGAACATCTTATGCCATAACGCATTCCTCCTACGTAAATCCGCCACCAAATACAATCCACCGACCGTCGCAAACCAGCTAAACGCATGAAATAAACCGTCCGACACTAATCCGATCGCCACTGTAGATTTATCATAAAACTTGTGCCAATGCAGCAACTGATGAAACAGTGTCTCGTCCAAAAACGCCACAAACCCGAGTCCGAATAATATACCCGCCCAGAGATTTCTCTTCTGATAACTTTTTCGATTCGTCCAATTTATCACTTGTGACTCAGCCATTCATTACTGCTCCTTTCCTTACGTAGGTAGTGTTCCCTGAGGGTGCGGTGTTTAATACATGGCGCGTGCTGGTAGATGGGCGAATAGAGCGGCGTGGAACGGGGGTGGGGTCGGGCTCATTGAGCGGTTACGTGGCTTGATAGAGCGCATTACTTCAAAGTATGAGCGGATACAGATTAACATTGAGCGGATCCACATCGACATAGAGCGCTTTATTGCCAACTATGAGCGGATCTGCGACCTGATAGAGCGGACGCGCGGCTCGGAGTGAATACGCGGGTTCATAGAGCCGAACCGCTTTGTCATTGAGCGGTTTCGTATTCAGATAGAGCGCATTACTTCGAAGTATGAGCGGATACAGATTAACATTGAGCGGATCCACTTCGACATAGAGCGCTTTATTGCCAATTATGAGCGGATCTCTGACCTGATAGAGCGGACGCGCGGCTCGGAGTGAATACGCGGGTTCATAGAGCGATTTCATATTCAGATAGAGCGCTTTACTTCGAAGTATGAGCGGATACAGATTAACATTGGGCGGATCTGCATCGACATAGAGCTCTTTATCGCCAACTATGAGCGGATCTGCGACCTGATAGAGCGGACGCGAGGTTCGGTGTGAATACGCGGGTTCATAGAGCGGAACCACGTTGTCTTTGAGCGGTTTCGTATTCAGATAGAGCGCTTTACTTCGAAGTATGAGCGAATACAGATTAACATTGAGCGGATCTACATCGACATAGAGCGCTTTATTGCCAACTATGAGCGGATCTGCGACCTGATAGAGCGGACGCGAGGTTCGGTGTGAATACGCTGGGTCATAGAGCGGAACCACGTTGTTAATGAGCGGATTCACGCTCACATAGAGCGCTATACCGCAAACTATGAGCGGATACGGGACTTGATAGAGCGGATGCAAGACTTGATAGAGCGAATGACCACCTTCATTGAGCAGAAACACCTAGCAAAACTATTACCCTGTCCATCTACAGAGAATTCTGAAAGCCTTCATTATAAAAATATATGCACTAACCAATATTTTACGGTAACTTTTCCCACGTAATCTGCTAGAATACGATTAAAGGGAGTGTGAGCCGTGAAAATTGTCATTGCGCCTGATGCATTTAAGGGAAGTTTGCATGCGGAAGAAGCGGCCGACGCTATATATAGTGGAGTGAAAAAAGTCTATCCACACGCAGAAATAGTACGTTTGCCGGTTGCGGATGGTGGCGAGGGGACGCTTGCTGTTCTCGTTTCATCAACTGGTGGGACGTTGCGAACGGTGTCTGTGCAAGATCCGCTGGGCCGCGCAATCGATGCGTGTTTTGGTGTGCTTGGTGACGACAAGACAGCGGTCATTGAAATGGCGCAGGCGTCCGGTTTGCTGTTGCTTGAGGATCATGAACTGGATCCAATGAAAGCGTCAACATTTGGCACGGGACAATTAATTCGTCATGCGCTGGATGCGGGATACAGGAAAATGATTATTGGACTTGGCGGCAGTGCGACGACTGACGGGGGAACAGGTTTGCTCGAAGCGCTAGGCGTACGTTTCCTTGCTGACGGACAGTTGTTGCAGATAAATGGGGAAGCGCTTCCGTTCATCAATGAAATCGATACCTCGCAACTAGATAAGCGTTTGCTGGAGACGGACATTCGCATTGCGTCCGACGTGGACAATCCATTTGTCGGTGAGCAAGGTGCGTCGTTTGTTTTCGGTCCGCAAAAAGGGGCGAATGGGGAAATGGTTCTGCGTTTGGATGAAGGGTTACGTCATCTGGCAGACGAGACGGAAAAGCGGACAGGCGTGAGATTGCATGAGTTACGGGGTGCAGGTGCGGCCGGGGGAAGTGCAGGTGCATTAATTGCCTACTGTGGGGCGCGTCTTGAAAGTGGAATTGATGTCGTGCTCGAGTCGATGAACTTCGCAAAGCATCTATCTTCATCAAATTTCATTGTGACGGGTGAAGGTAAGACAGATCGGCAGACGCTTGCAGGCAAGGCATTAATGGGGATTGCAAAGCTTGCAAAAGTAGAGGGGGTTCCGGTCATAGTCATTTCGGGGGCTATTGAAGAAGCGGCGCGTCAAGAGCTTCTCGGGTGGTTCTCCGAATTACATTCATTAGATGACGGGAAGATGTCGTTGGCTGAATTGATGGCATATGCAGCAGTGTTGTTGGAGAATAAAGCGTCAACCGTCATGCAAAGTAGAAAATAGTTTCTTTATGCCGAGCATAGTAACTAGACAAGTAGGGTATAGAATACACAAGGAGGTGGTCAGATGTTTCAAGATGCGATCGACTGGCTTGTAGGGCCGGCGAATAATTTCATTTGGACATATGTTTTAATTGGACTTTTATTGGCAACAGGTTTATATTTCACGGTTCGCACGAAATTTGTGCAAGTACGCTTATTTCGCGAGATGTTCCGTCTGATTGTAGAGAAGAAAGATAGCAATGACGGGGTGTCTCCGTTTCAGGCATTCACGATTAGTGCCGCATCACGTGTAGGAACAGGTAACGTAGCGGGGGTAGCCCTTGCGATCGGAATCGGTGGTCCGGGTGCGGTATTCTGGATGTGGGTGATTGCTATTATCGGTATGGCGACCGCATTCATCGAAAGTACATTGGCGCAAGTGTATAAAGTGAAAGACGGCGATACATTCCGCGGAGGGCCAGCGTATTATATGCAAAAAGCGCTTGGCTGGCGAAAACTTGGAATTGTTTTTGCGATTTTATTGACGATGTGTTTCGGATTCATATTTAACGCAGTACAATCTAACACGATTAGTCAGTCCTTTACTGAAGTATTCGGTATTCCGAACTGGGGTATTGGGGTTGGTTTAATGCTGTTGACAGGGATGATCGTCTTTGGCGGCGTCAAACGTATTGTCAAAGTAACACAGACCATCGTACCCGTCATGGCAACCTTCTATATTTTAGTAGCCCTATACATCGTGATTATAAATATCACAGAAGTTCCAGGCTTGATTGTCTTAATATTCGAGCATGCTTTCGGAATTAAAGAAGTCATGGGTGGCGGAATCGGGATGGCGATGATGCAAGGTGTACGTCGCGGTCTCTTCTCCAATGAAGCAGGTATGGGTAGTGTGCCCAACGCAGCCGCTACAGCGAACGTATCGCATCCGGCAAAACAAGGATTGGTACAAAGTCTAGGTGTGTTTTTCGATACGATTATCATCTGTTCTGCCACAGCATTCATTATTTTGCTCGGCGGTTTGTATCAATCAGGTGAAACAAACGGGATCATCTTGACACAAAATTCCATGGCCGTACAAGTCGGCGCATGGGCACCATACTTCATCGCCGTTGCGATCATGTTCTTCGCCTTTAGTTCTATCATCGGAAACTATTACTATGGCGAAACGAATATTGAATTCATCAATGCTAACGTCGTATGGAAACGAATCTACCAAGTTCTCGTACTTGCTATGGTATATTTCGGAGCCATTGCAAAAGTACAAGTAGTATGGGACATGGCCGATCTTTTCATGGGACTAATGGCTATCATTAACCTAATCGTCATTCTGCTACTCGGCAAAATCGCCTTCAAAGTACTCGACGACTTCACGAAACAACGAAGAGCCGGCAGAAATCCCGTCTTCAAATCAGCCAGCATTCCTGAACTAAAAGGCGCAGAATGTTGGGAAGAAACAGCTGAAAGAGCGGAAGATCGCTTGTGATATTGAGAGATAATCTAGGGCTTTTTATGTTTTGAACTTTAGCCTTATGTTCTTAAGACTTCGAACTGGTACTAAAAATACAGTGAAGTTTCTAGGTGGTCTACGTTAGAAAGTAGGTTGAGGGCGGAAGACGGGGGCGACTCCGGAAGGATCAGCCCGACAGGAGAGACAACCAAAGAGAGCGAAGCGAACTGGTTGGCTCGCCGCGGGCCCTTCGGAACGCGTCCCCCGGCTGGAGCCCTCATCCCTTCCACTTTTAGTTTTCACTATCTAATTTAAAACGTTCACACAATCAATTTAGTCAAGAAGTAAAAAGTTTGATATACTATAAAATATTGAATATAAAAAATCGGATCGTAGTTCAGAAGAAGGATTCTGGACCTCGGTTCGATTTTTGTTTTGCATGTTTGAACACAACATGTTAGGGTTATATATGAATTAACACACTATATATAGTGTTTAACAGCAATTAGATGAATTGGTACCCACGAAGTTTAAAAGGGAATCCGCCACTAACGGAGCTGCCCCCGCAACTGAGGGCACGGACGACTATCTTATAAAAACCACTGCTACGGCGGGAAGGAAAGATGGAAGAACGATGTGCCAGCCAGTAGACCTGCCAGTCATCTCAGCAAAACATTCTTCGGGGTTGGAGAGTGAAAGCACAAAGCAGTCTTTTTTCAGTCTGCCTAAAACTTTCCGCAATCTACTAAGCGTCAATCGACGACTCCCGATTTTTATTGGGAGCTTTTTTATTTAGTACATAACCGAATTAATTCACTAAAGGGAGCGGATATAATGGCTATAATTCAAGAATCTGTGGGACTTAATTTATTGATGGAAAACTTACAGGAGGAATTCGGCAAGAAGCAAATCGAGCCGTTGATCGAAGCGAGTGAGAAATTCCAGGAGCGTCACCCGGCGAGCTCGGCAACTGAGTGGACGAACGCGATGGTGCTAGAATCTTTAAGCCGTATTGATGAAGCAAATGCGTACTGGACGTTTGTAGCGGCGCGTATTTATTTGTTCGACGTCTATGCAAAGCAAAAAGCATTGCGTGGAGCGGATGTCTATACCGATTTTGCGAAAAATGTAGAACGCTTGGTGGAAGAGGGGTTATATACACCCGTTCTAACAGAGAAATACAGCCAGGACGAGCTTCAGGAAATCGGTAAGCTACTCGATCCTTCTCGTGACCTATTATTCACATATATTGGATTAAAAACATTAGTAGACCGCTATGTAACGGTAAACTTTAAGAAACAGTCAGTGGAGCTTCCGCAAGAGCGCTGGTTGATCATTGCGATGACGTTAATGCAGGACGAAACAGTAGACCGCATTCATAAAGTCGGCGAAGCGTACTGGGCGATGAGCAATTTGTACATGACGGTTGCGACACCTACATTATCGAACGCAGGCAAGATGCACGGTCAGCTATCGAGTTGCTTTATCGATACAGTGGATGATTCATTACAAGGGATCTATAACAGCAATACGGATATCGCGAACTTGTCGAAATTCGGTGGCGGTATCGGCGTCTATATAGGGAAAGTTCGTTCTCGCGGTGCATCGATTCGTGGATTCGAAGGCGCGTCAAGCGGTGTTCTTCCATGGATCAAACAGCTGAACAACACAGCAGTCAGCGTCGATCAACTCGGTCAACGTCAAGGTGCCGTGGCGGTGTATCTCGACGTATGGCATCAAGATATCTTCACATTCCTCGATCTCAAGCTCAATAACGGCGATGACCGTTTGCGTGCACATGACATTTTCACAGGCGTTTGCTTGCCGGACTTGTTCATGGAGAAAGTCGAGTCCCGTGAAGACTGGCATTTATTCGATCCACATGAAGTCCGCACGAAAATGGGCTATTCATTGGAAGACTTCTATGATGAAACAAAAGGACAAGGAACATTCCGCGAGAAGTATGAAGAATGTGTCCGCAATGAAGATTTATCAAGAGAGACGGTTTCAGCGATTGAAATCATGAAACGGATCCTGCGTAGCCAGCTGGAGACAGGAACGCCATTCATGTTCTACCGTGATGAAGTAAACCGTATGAATCCGAATAAGCATGAAGGAATGATTTATTCTAGTAATTTGTGTTCAGAAATACTCCAAAATATGTCAGCGTCTACACATGAATCCGTAACGCTTGAAGACGATATGGTTGTCACACGCACGAAGCCAGGCGATTTCGTTGTATGTAATCTGTCATCGATTAACCTTGGAAAAGCTGTTACAGCAGACGTACTAGACCGTTTGATCAAAATTCAAGTACGTATGCTCGACAACGTCATCGATCAGAACCAAATCCCGGTTGTACAAGCGCAACGCACAAATGCACGCTACCGTGGAATTGGACTCGGCACATTCGGCTGGCACCATTTACTCGCATTGAAAAACATTCAGTGGGAATCAGATGAAGCGGTGGACTTTGCAGACGAGTTATATGAAAATATCGCGTATTTGACAATTAAAGCATCAATGGAATTAGCAAAAGAAAAAGGCGCGTATCCATTGTTTGATGGTTCGGATTGGCAAACGGGCGAATACTTCGATCAACGCGAATACGATTCCAATAAATGGCGTGAACTGCGCATGGATGTGGCAATGAACGGTATGCGTAACGGCTACTTGATGGCAGTCGCACCGAACAGTTCGACATCGGTTATCGCAGGCTCCACAGCGTCAATTGACCCAGTATTCAAGCCGTTCTACCATGAAGAGAAGAAAGACTATAAATTACCGGTCATCGCACCGGATTTGAATCACAACACGTATGACATCTACCGTCGTTCCGCTTACATCGTGGATCAGCGCTGGTCTATTAAGCAAAACGCCGCTCGTCAGCAGCACATCGATCAGTCGATTTCATTCAACATCTATGTACCAAACTCCATCCGCGCATCCGTTATTTTGGACTTGCACTTGCAGGCATGGAAGTCAGGAATGAAAACAACGTACTATATGCGTTCAACCGCAGCTGAGATTGAGGAGTGCGAGTGGTGTCATTCTTAATCGCCTATGCATCCTGGAGTGGCAACACGCAGGAAGTAGCGGAATTGATTACGGAAAGTTTACAAAATGAAGGCGTCGAAGTCGATACTTATCGTATCGGCATCGGTGTCATCCCAAACGTTAAAGAATACGACGCGTTGTGCATCGGTTCATTCACATGGGAAAAAGGGGCAACGCCGGATGAAGTCAAAGATTTCGTGGCGGACGTCGGCTATAAACCCGATCTCGTCTACGTTTTTGGCACAGGGGATACACAGTTTGGCGGCGATGATCTATTTTGCAAGGCAGCAGACAAGCTCGCGAAATTTTATCATTCTCCTTTTGAACCATTAAAGATTGAGCAAAGCCCACGCGGCATGCAAGAACAAAGCGTTACGAATTGGACGAAAGGAGTGCTCGAACATTGGCGACACTTACAAGAGTAAAAGTACTGAATCCTGCTAACCCGAATAAGGCAACAGCTATTTTCGGTGGGGAAGCAAGCGGCATCCTGAACTGGAACGACATCGCGCACCCTCATTTCTATACATTGCGTCAGCGAATCCGTTCTCTTTTCTGGACGGCGAATGAAGTCGACATGACACAAGACGTCAAGCAATTCGCAAGCCTGACAAAAGAAGAGCAATCTGCATTCTTAAAAATTATCGGCCTACTGGCTACACTCGACGGCCCGCAAACCGTCATCGCAATGAAAATCGCAGACTTCACAACGGATCCTTCCGTCAAGTCGATTATGGCGACAATTGCAGACCAGGAAAGCGAACATAATCACAGCTACGCGTACGTACTTTCATCTGTCACGAACTTGGACAAGCAAATGGAAGCCTTCGAAATGGGCCGTACAGACGAAGTACTAATGAAGCGAAATGAACGAATCGTAGACGTTTACAATGAGTTTGCGGAAAACCCAACAATCAAAACGGTTCTAAAAGCAATGGTGTACACGACATTATTAGAAGGTCTATTCTTCTACAGCGGCTTCGCATTTTTCTATAACTTAGCGCGCCATCAGAAAATGGTTGGTACATCCACGATGATCTCGTACATCAACCGCGACGAACTGCAGCATGGTAAAGCAATCAGCGACATCTTCCGTGCAGCGTTGGCTGAAAATCCAGAGTACAACACAGATGAATTCACGGAATGGATCTATGACCAATTCCGCCACTCCGTCGAGCAAGAAGTCATCTGGAGTCGCTATGTATTAGCGGGAATCGATGGCCTGGAGCTAGATGAGATGGAAGGCTACGTCAAGTATCGCGCGAACAAAATGTTGCGCATGCTCGGCTTAAGCGAAATCTATCCAGAATTCACCGATAATCCAATGAAGTGGATCCGCGCCTACGTCGATAACTTCGACGACACGAAAACAGACTTCTTCGAACAAACTAGCCGTCAGTATGTGAAGACTAGCGATTTGAACGGCTTTGATGACTTGTAATAAGTAAGGGAGGGGAATCCATTATGGGTTCCTCTTTTTTTATGTGTGGGAAGGGGGAGGGTACTGTCGATCAACGCTCTTCGTTTACGATCAACTAAAGTGTGGTTTTGTTTAAGTGGAGCCGCTCGGACATCTGGCCAAGCGCTCATACTTCCACGTTATCCGCTCATACATCTTCCCAACCGCTCAATGAATCCCCGAGAGCGCTCTATCCATCCATTTATCCGCTCTATGAACTCTGGCATCCGCTCAATCTTCCTAGTTAACCGCTCAATGTCCATCATAGCGATCAGCTGTGTCCATCTTTGGACGTGAGCCGATCACACAACTGGCCAAGCGCTCATACTTCCACGTTATCCGCTCATACATCTTCCCAGCCGCTCAATGAATCCCCAAAAGCGCTCTATCCACCCATTTATCCGCTCACACAACTGGCCAAGCGCTCATACTTCCGCGTTATCCGCTCATACATCTTCCCAATCGCTCAATGAATCCCCGAAAGCGCTCTATCCATCCATGTATCCGCTCAATGAACTCTGCTATCCGCTCAATCCCCCCACAAAACCGCTCAATCCCCGCCAGAAAGCACCCACCTAACACCTCAATCAACATAGCCATCCCACACACACCAGCCTCACCAAACAAGAAACACAACAACACAACAACACAAAACAACACAAAAAAACCAAGCAGATCGAAGTCCGCTTGGTCATGTCATTCCTATAAAATTACTTCTGAGCTTCTGCAACCTTGTGCATAGTCTTGTTCTTCGCAAGATTCACGTGCCAAGATAGAGCCTCTTCCAAGATGTGTGGAGTTTGTCCGCCCACTTGTTCGCATGCTCTGTTGTAATAATCACGAAGTTCTTCCTTGAAATCAGGGTGAGCACAGTTCTCGATCAACAACTCAGCTTTTTGTCTTGGAGCCAAGCCGCGAAGATCCGCGTACCCTTGTTCTGTAACAATTACGTCTACGTCGTGCTCTGTGTGGTCCACGTGGGAAGAGAAAGGTACGATGGATGACACGTCTCCGCCTTTTGCGTAAGACTTCGTAACGAAAATTGCGATGCGCGCGTTACGAGCGAAGTCACCAGAACCCCCGATCCCGTTCATCATGCGTGTTCCGCTAACATGTGTAGAGTTCACGTTTCCGTAGATGTCCAGCTCAAGCGCTGTGTTGAATGAAATGATACCCAAACGACGGATGATTTCCGGGTGGTTTGAGATTTCTTGTGGACGGAATACAAGCTTATCACGGTATTTAGCGATATCATCTTCAAAGCTGTCCAAACGCTTTTTAGATAGAGTCAATGAAGTAGCAGAAGCGAATTTCACTACGCCATCATCGATCAAGTCGAAAATTGCGTCTTGAAGTACTTCAGAATATACTTCGATATCTTTAAATTCGGAATTTCTCATACCGTCAAGTACTGCGTTCGCAACTGAACCAACACCTGATTGAAGAGGCATTAGCGTTTCATCCATACGGCCCAATTTGATCTCGTCACGGAAGAAGTTCAACAAGTTGTTTGCAATCTCTTGTGTCTCTTCGTCTGGAGGAACGATAGGGGAAGGAATATCACCTTGCTCCGTAAGAACAATTCCGACAACCTTTTCAGGGTCTACTTTGATACCTGGTGTACCGATTTTATCTGTTGCACTATAAATAGGGATTTCTTTACGTTGGTTTTGAGCATCTGGGATATAGATGTCATGTAAGCCTTCAAACTCCATAGGCGCGTTGACGTTCAATTCGATGATGACATGCTTCGCTTCTTGAACGAAAATCGGAGAGTTACCAACAGAACCAGTCGGAATAATTGATCCGTCTTCTGTAATAGCTGCCGCTTCGATGATTGCATAGTCAACGGGTCCGATTACGCCTTGGCGAATCCATTCAGCTGTATGGGAAAGGTGCTGGTCGATGTAGAATGAGTCACCTGAGTTGATTTTGCCACGCATTGCTGGGTTGCCTTGGTAAGGAACGCGTAAATTGATTACGTCTGCATTGGCCATCAATTCATCAACGTTCGGGCCCATAGAAGCGCCAGTGAAAACGTTTACTTTGAAGTCCTCAGTTTTTCCTCGTTCTGCTAATGCCAATGGTACGGCTTTCGCGTCTCCGGACAAAGTAAATCCGCTCAGACCTAGAGACATTCCATCCTCGATCCAAGACGCTGCTTCTTCTGCTGTAACAATTTTGTCTTTCAGTGCTTCACAACGAAGTACCTTATTTAATTCGTTTGCCACGGTATCATCCACCTTACCTTTCATTTTGTATATAATTCTATCATTTATATAAATAAAATCAACTTAATATTATGAGAACTATACTAATTTTACCACTCATTCAAGAAAAACACTTAAAATTATGAAAATTACAGATCAAATGCATTAGCCGTCGTAGAATGTTTTCCCTTACACAGAAATTAAGACAAGGGATCTGTGAAATGAGAATAGGGAATTCCCCCATAGGAATTACTATAAAAACACCTATACTTGTATAATATAAAGATATTTTATGAGAGTCAGTCGAAAAGTCCTGTAATACACAGTAATTAATAGGGAATTCCCTTAGTTTAAATTCAGACTACTTCGTCTATTTGAGGGTAGAAGAGTAATAAGTCTGATTCATTTACTGCTACATTCTGAGAAGGAGTGGAAATGTTCGATGAAAAAGAGATTCGGATTGAATTATTTTAAACCCGTTGAGAGTTATTCTGGAAGTTGGTCAGTGTTAGAAGAGAAAAATCGTGACTGGGAAAACATGTACCGTCAGCGCTGGTCGCATGACAAAGTGGTGCGTACAACGCATGGCGTAAACTGTACAGGCTCTTGTAGCTGGAAGGTTTTCGTCAAGAACGGCATCATCACATGGGAAAATCAGCAAATCGATTATCCTTCCTGTGGTCCGGATATGCCTGAATTCGAACCGCGTGGTTGTCCACGTGGCGCATCATTTTCTTGGTATGAATACAGCCCATTGCGCGTGAAGTATCCTTATATACGCGGCAAACTGTGGCGCATGTGGAACGAAGCGCTGGAGGAAACGAAAGATCCTGTAAAAGCATGGACAGCGATTGTTGAAGATCCTGAGAAATCCAATGAATACAAAAAAGCCCGCGGTAAAGGCGGTCACGTTCGGATTCATTGGCGTGATGCGACGATGCTGATTGCGGCACAACTCATCTATACGGTACAAAAATACGGTCCGGATCGCGTGGCAGGATTCACACCGATTCCTGCGATGTCAATGGTCAGTTATGCATCGGGCGCGCGCTTCATTTCATTACTCGGCGGCGAAATGCTCAGTTTCTACGACTGGTATGCAGATCTACCGCCATCCTCTCCGCAAATCTGGGGTGAGCAGACGGACGTTCCGGAATCGAGTGACTGGTTCAACGCAGGCTATATCATTATGTGGGGCTCTAATGTTCCGCTTACACGGACGCCAGACGCGCACTTCATGACGGAAGTTCGCTATAAAGGGACGAAAGTTGTCTCGGTTGCACCGGATTATGCGGAAAGCGTAGTGCATGCCGACGATTGGATTGGAGCGAACCCAGGGACGGACGCGGCAGTTGCTCAAGCTATGACGCACGTTATTTTGGATGAATTCTATCAGAAACGCAAAGAACCGACATTTATGAAATATGCCAAACAATACACGGACATGCCGTTCTTGATTCTACTAGATCCGCATGAAGATTCGTATAAAGCCGGACGTTTCTTGCGTGCAAGCGATCTTGGACAGCAGTCGGCACACGCCGAATGGAAACCCGTACTATTTGATGAAGCGAGAGATGAAATCATAGTTCCAAACGGCACGATGGGGCAGCGCTGGGAAGAAGACGTCAAGTGGAATCTGCAACTAGAAAACGCGGATGGCACACGCGTTGAGCCCGCATTATCCATCGAAAAGCAAGCAGAGCAATGGCAAGAAATTCATTTCCCGTACTTCGATAACCGAGGAAATGGCACATTCAAGCGCCCGATTCCCGCGATGAAAGTACAGTTTGCAGACGGCACAGAGCGTTTAGTTGCGACAACGTATGATGTCATGCTGAGTCAGTACGGTGTCAACCGGATCGGCAGTGAGCTAGAGGCAACAGGTTATGACGATGTGACTTCTATCTATACACCGGCTTGGCAAGAAGCGATCACGAACGTTAAACCGGAACTCGTTACGCAAATCGCCATGGAGTTTGCACAAAACGCCATCGACACAGGCGGACGTTCAATGATTATTATGGGCGCAGGAATCAATCACTGGTTCAACAGTGATACGATCTACCGTGCGATTCTCAACCTCGTTACACTGACGGCTTCCCAAGGAGTGAACGGCGGAGGTTGGGCGCATTACGTAGGACAAGAGAAATGTCGTCCAATCGAAGGCTGGAGCACGATCGCCTTCGCGAAAGACTGGCAAGGTCCACCGCGTTTGCAAAACGCCACATCATTCTTCTACTTTGCGACGGATCAATGGAAGTACGAAGAAGCGGGGACAGATACACTTATGTCGCCACTTGGTGGAGAAGCAAGATACCAGCATCCGGCAGACTATAACGTCCTCGCGGCGCGACTTGGCTGGTTGCCATCTTATCCTCAGTTCAATAAAAATAGTTTATTGCTCGTGGAAGAAGCGGCGAAGCTTGGGAAGACGGATACAAAAGAAGTTGTTTCGCATGTCGTGGATCAATTGAAATCCGGTGAATTACAATTCGCAGCAGAAGATCCAGGAGCACCGGAAAATTTCCCGCGTTCATTATTTGTCTGGCGTTCGAATTTGATCTCCAGTTCTGCAAAAGGACAAGAGTACTTCATGCGACACTTACTCGGTGCTTCGGACGGCTTGCTTGCGACACCGAACGAAGATATGAAACCGAAAGAAATGGTCTGGCGCGATGATGTGGAAGGCAAGCTCGATCTATTAGTAGCGCTCGATTTCCGTATGACCGCGACGCCACTTTATGCAGATCTCGTGCTCCCAGCTGCGACATGGTATGAAAAAGTGGATTTATCTTCAACAGATATGCATCCATTTGTCCATCCATTTAATCCGGCAGTTAACCCATTATGGGAATCCAAATCGGACTGGGACATTTATCGCGAAATCGCAAAAACGTTCTCGACACTTGCGGAAACGCATTTGCCAGGCGTCTATAAAGACTTAGTCACATCTCCGTTAGCGCATGACTCGGTTCAGGAAATTGCTCAGCCGATGGGCGAGGTGCATGACTGGAGTAAAGGTGAAATCGAAGCCATTCCGGGCAAAACGATGCCAGGTATGACAATCGTGGAGCGCGACTTTACGAAAATTTATGATAAATACATTACGCTCGGACCTTTATTATCCACAGGAAAAACGGGCGCACACGGTGTCAGTTTCTCAGTAGCGGACGAATATGAAATGATGAAAGGGATCAACGGTATTTATGAGGACGATACCGTGAAAGACGGCTTGCCTAAATTGTACACAGCGAAACACGCAGCAGAAGCGATGTTAACACTGTCTTCCGCAACAAACGGCCGCGTGTCACAACGTGCATTTGAAGCAGCGGAGCAAGACACGGGCGTCGAATTGAAAGATATATCGGCAGACCGCGCAGCCGAGCGCTTCACATTCGCAGGGATTACCGCGCAACCGCGTGAAGTCATTCCAACACCGGTCTTCAGTGGTTCGAATAAACTCGGCCGACGCTACTCGCCATTTACGACAAACATCGAACGTCTCGTGCCATTCCGAACATTGACGGGCAGGCAGCATTTCTACGTCGATCACGAATTATTCCTTGGGTTCGGCGAAGCATTGCCGGTCTATAAACCAACGCTTCCGCCATTTGTTTTCGCGGATCGCGATGCAGAAGTTAAAGGCGGACAAGATGCACTCGTTCTTCGCTATTTAACGCCCCACGGCAAATGGAATATTCACTCGACATACCAAGACAACCAGCACATGCTGACGTTATTCCGTGGCGGTCCGACTGTATGGCTATCGAATCTCGATGCGGAAGAACACGGAATCGACGACAATGCTTGGCTCGAAGTGTATAACCGAAACGGGGTCGTCAATGCACGTGCCGTTGTCAGTCACAGAATGCCTAAAGGTACAATGTTTATGTACCACGCACAGGATAAGCATATTCAGATGCCAGGTTCGGAAATCACCGAGCAACGCGGAGGAAGCCATAATGCACCGACGCGAATTCACATGAAGCCGACTCAAATGGTAGGCGGCTATGCCCAGCTCAGTTATGGATTCAACTACTACGGACCGATCGGTAACCAACGTGATGTCTACGTCGCAGTCCGTAAGATGAAGGAGGTCAACTGGCTTGAAAATTAAAGCGCAAGTTGCAATGGTAATGAACTTAGACAAGTGTATTGGGTGTCATACGTGTAGTGTGACGTGTAAAACGACATGGACGAACCGCGAAGGTGCCGAGTATATGTGGTTCAATAACGTAGAAACGAAACCGGGGATTGGGTACCCGAAACGCTGGGAAGACCAAGAACTCTACAAGGGTGGCTGGCAGTTGCGAAAGGGTAAGTTGGAATTGAAGTCTGGTTCTAAGCTGTCGAAAGTCGCACTCGGTAAAATCTTCTATAATCCGGATATGCCTGAAATGAAAGATTACTATGAGCCATGGACGTACGACTATGAAAAACTGACGTCCGCACCGGATCAAGAACATACGCCGGTTGCACGTGCAAAGTCTGTAGTCACAGGCGAATACATGGATCCAGAGTGGGGGCCGAACTGGGAAGATCAGTTAGCTGGTGCACATATTACAGGACCCACAGACCCGAATATTGAGAAAATCGAAGAAGAAATCAAATTCAACTTTGAACAAGCGTTCATGATGTACTTGCCGCGACTATGTGAACACTGCTTGAACCCGAGCTGTGTAGCCTCTTGTCCGTCAGGCGCCATGTACAAGCGTGACGAAGATGGAATCGTTCTTGTCGACCAAGAAGCATGTCGCGGATGGCGTTACTGCATGACGGGTTGTCCGTACAAGAAAGTGTACTTCAACTGGAAAACGAATAAAGCGGAAAAATGTACATTCTGTTTTCCGCGCGTGGAATCCGGTTTGCCGACAGTTTGTTCCGAGACATGCACAGGTCGAATCCGCTACCTAGGTGTCTTGCTTTACGATGCAGACCGCGTGCAAGAAGCCGCATCTACACCCGATCCGAAAGACTTGTACCAAGCACAATGCGATTTGTTCCTAGATCCACATGATCCGGAAATTATCGAACAAGCAATCAAAGATGGTATTTCTGAAGACTGGATCGAAGCAGCACAAAATTCACCGGTGTATAAGTTAGCGATTGAGTATAAACTGGCCTTCCCATTGCACCCGGAATACCGGACATTGCCAATGGTATGGTACGTTCCGCCACTTAGCCCGATCATGAATTACTTTGAAGGAAAAGATTCCATCAAAAATCCGGACATGATTTTCCCGGCTATTGAAGAAATGCGGATTCCGCTTCAGTATTTAGCCAATATGCTGACCGCTGGAGACGTGGATATCGTCAAGGGAGGCTTGCAACGTATGGCGATGATGCGTTCATATATGCGTGCGGTTTCTTCAGGCAAGGACTTCGACGAATCCAAACTAGAGCGTGTCGGATTGACAGCGAAACAGACAAAGCAGATGTATCGTTTGCTTGCTATTGCCAAATACGAAGATCGTTTCGTGATCCCGACATCTCATAAGGAAAGTCAGATGAACGTCTACCGCTCACAAGGTTCAGCAGGTTATGACGGCATGGGCACATACGGCGAACAAGCACCAGCCCAAAATCCGTATTCTTCATTCTCCGTAATGGGATCGGACGGAGGGTGTGATGGTTGTGGACCTGTGACGCCGGGAGCAGCTCCAGTGAAAACGGGCAAGCAAATCTACGAAGAGAATTTCTATGGGGGGATCTGGCGTGATTAATCTCGATCTCTTATATGAAAAGAAGCATATCTTCGGCTTTTTCTCCCATCAACTGAACTACCCGGAAAAGCTGACATTCCATCCAGATATGTGGAATGAGTATGTAACAGAAGATGCTGCAGGTTATGAAGACCTGCAGCTGTATTGGCAAACGATGCAAACGTACAGTTTGGATGAAATACAAGAGATGTACACCTACACATTCGATTTCCAAAAAGACGCTACGTTGTTCATGACCTATGTGAAGTTTGCGGACTCGAAAGAGCGTGGTCAGACGCTAGCGCAGTTAAAAGTGTTATACGAAATGTTCGGGCTCGAAATGCCGGATGAAGAACTATCTGACTTGCTTCCGTTAATGTGTGAGTTTATTTATGCAGCTGAATGGAAGGGAGATCCGCGAGCGCAACAGAGCTTTTCAATGTTGCTCGCAGTCATCGAGGACGGTTCGTACTTTCTAATGAAAGCACTTGAAAAGTATGAAAGTCCATGGCTGCATTTGATCCGTGCACTGCGTGAAACATGTAAATCATGTATTCAACGGGAGGTTTCCGCTAATGACTAGTCAATTTCTATGGGTCATTTTTCCTTACATCTGTATCGCAGTATTTATTGTAGGACATATTTTCCGCTATAAGAGCGATCAATTCGGTTGGACGGCAAAGTCGAGTGAGTTTATTGAAAAGAAGCAATTGATGATTGGGAGTTTGTTGTTCCATCTCGGAATCTTCCCTGTGATTTTAGGTCATGTGGCGGGACTCGGAATTCCGAAAGAGTGGACGCGGGCAATGGGTATTAGCGATCACATGTACCACATCGGCGCCGTGTGGGGTGGCGGATTCTTTGGTGTGATGACGCTAGCTGGAATGATTATCCTGACGTCACGTCGTTTCACAAAGAAAAATGTTCGCAAGTTATCTTCTAGATCGGATTTAATCGTCAATACCTTTTTGCTGTTTATCGTGTTCATTGGTGTATACAGCTCATTGATCACGAACACGATGACGCCAGGATTCGATTACCGTGATACGATTTCGGTCTGGTTCAGATCCTTGCTACTTTTCCAACCGGAAGCTGCCTATATGGCATCTGTTCCAATTGCATTCAAGCTTCATGTTGTAACTGGCTTCCTGATTTTCGCAATGTGGCCATTTACGCGACTCGTTCACGTCTGGAGTGTGCCATTGAATTATGTAGGTAGAAGTTATATCCTATATAGAAAACATCAGCCCACCAAACAATCACCTCGGTAAGCGAATGATGAATAATAGGAGATTAAGCTATGACGGGACAAGCAAATAGTAATTTCCAACTGGCGATCGACAATTTGAAAGAAACGCTTCATGCGGATTTCATTGGCTTAGCGTTAGTGGATTTGAAGAAATATCATCACGACTTTAGATGGCGATATGTAACGGGGAATATAAGTTTACGCTATCGTAGAATCGTCCTTCAATCAGGAAAAGGTGTGGCAGGAATTGTTTTCAAGACAGGAAAGCCAATGAATATCGAGAACGTAGACGTAAGTGTGATGGATGGAGATCTCTATAACTATCCAATTGTCGTATTTGAAAAGCTGAGAAGTTTTGGTGCGATACCATTATTCCTTGATGATCATGTGCAAGGCGTGCTTTTGATTGGCTATCGTGAAGCGAACCGGTTAACGGCTGACAAGTTTGAGCAATTCAAGCATGCGGTAGGACCTCAATTCGGACCGTTTCACATGAAGGAGCGATTGAAAGATGACTTTATTGGATAATGACCAACTAACGACTATGCTGCACAAACTATATGATCGTACGACAGAAGCGATGTTCTTTTTCGGCGCGAACGGCGAGATTCTATCGATGAATGAAGCGGCGAAAGAAATTATAGAACCCGCGCTCTATGAAAAGATGTTGCAAGGCGAGGCTGACGCGATGTGTCTCACATGCCGCGGCTTCACGAGTGAAGATGAACAGATGACGTGTGTCTCGTGTTTCATGGAGAAACCACAACAAACCTTATCTTCATTCCAACTCTATTTGGAGACGAAAGATCTTGGCTTGCAACCATACAGCGCAACGTATCAGGTGTTGGATAAAGACAACCACGTGTCCATGTTGATGTTGCGTAATTTAACACGGCAAACCGAGACGTCCGAAATTCTCCACCAAAAATTGCGCATGCAACAAGTCATTTTGGCGCAGGAAAATGAACGCAAACGAATTTCACGCGAGTTGCATGACAGTGTAGCGCAGGAGATGCTCAGTTCACTCGTCGATTTGCGCGTATTGAAATATATGGGTATGACTGATAAGGCGCTTGAGAAGTTGCGTCAAACGGAAGGTTCGTTGATGCGCTTACTTGATGAGATCCGTCATCTATCTGTCGAACTGCGACCGGCTGTACTCGATGATTTTGGATTGGAAGCCGCATTCCGAACGCACATCAAGAATTTAGAAAAGAATTATGGACTGTATGTTCATTTCGAATCCGATTTGAGGGAACGCCGTTATGAAGGCGCGATTGAAACGGTTGCGTATCGTATCGGCCAGGAAGCGATTCTCAACTCCATGAAATATGCCCAAGTAGAAGATGTCTTTTTAACGTTGAGCGAAGTCGATGGCCAGCTGCAAATAAAAGTATTCGATGAAGGTGTTGGCTTTGATGTCAATGACTTCACACCGCAAGGCACGGGCCTCGGTCTCTATGGTATGAAAGAACGGGTGGAACTAGTAGGTGGTAATTTGGCGATCAATTCTAGTCGGCAAGAAGGCACGACAGTCCAAGCAACTATTCCACTGAAGAAGGAGAGAGCAACAAGTGAAAATCATAATAGCTGATGATCATGCAGTCGTCCGCACAGGATTCATGCATATATTGAATTTCCAAGACGATATGGAAGTCGTAGCAACGGCGGCAGATGGACTGGAAGCGTATGAACTAGTTGCGAAGCACAGACCGGATATTATTTTACTGGATCTTAGCATGCCTCCTGGCCAAAGTGGATTGATTACGACAGGCAAAATTCATGAAGATTTCCCAGAAACAAAAATCGTCATTTTAACGATGTACGATGACGAGGAGTATATGTTTCATGTGCTAAAAAACGGTGCAGCGGGTTATATTTTGAAAAATGCTCCTGATGAAGAATTGCTACACGCCATTCGTGAAGTATACGACGGCGGGACGTATGTTCACCCGTCCATGGCTACGTCGCTTGTCAGGGAGTTTGTGAAGAAAGGAACGAAAGAGGCAGATGAAGATGATCCGTTCAAGATTTTATCTAAACGCGAAATCGAGATTCTGCCGCTTGTTGCTAAAGGTTACGGTAATAAGGAAATTGCAGAAATGCTTTATATTTCCGTCAAGACTGTAGAAGCGCATAAAGCGAAAATGATGGACAAGTTGCAATTGAAGAGTCGTCCGGAACTCGTCGAATACGCGCTGCGGAAGAAATTTTTAAATTTCTAAATGAAGGGGTGAAGGATGTTGGTCAATACAGGACTTACGCATACGCTACCTGCATTACGCGTGCTCGAAAATGAACATCGTTTCCTGACATCTTTAATGGAGCAGTGGCATGCGATCGTACTGGATTTTGAGAATGATAGATTCACGCGTGACGAAGGCCTCGAAGCGCTCAAGCGATTGCGCATGCTAGTCGTCGAATTCATTGATCCGCTAAAGAATCATACGGAAAAGGAAGAAGCATTCCTGTTTCCAATGCTCGCGAAATATGTGGGCAGTGATCAAGGACCGGTTCAAGCTGTGCAAGAAGAACACGACGAGATCGATGCGTTTATCGGACATTTCCTTCATCACACAAGAGGGGATCTATCGGAATTTACACTCGCTATGATGCAAGATGTTGTAAAAGACGCAGGCGAGGCGTTTGAAGTGATCATGATTCACTTTGTAAAAGAAGAAAACGTCATTTTTCCAATGGTTCTATCGGTCTTACTTGCAAAAGAGCAAGATGAATTATTCGACCAATTGTACACGTCAATTCTACCGGATTAACAAACAATGAAAGAAATGGGTTAGCATTGCTACTAATTTCAGATTGGATGGATTCCTATGACACAAAAGATTCAGTTGCCTCTACAAACGGCAAATCTAGTTGTCGGCTTCATGGTGTGGGTCTTGATTTCTTCCTTGCTACCATTTATAAGCGAAGATATCAACATTCCACCAGAGCGTGTGGCCATCATTACAGCAATCCCTGTAGTACTCGGTTCAATTTTGCGAATTCCACTCGGCTACTACGCCAATGTCTATGGCGCACGTATGATGTTTTTCATCAGTTTCATCGTATTGCTATTTCCTGTCTACTACATAAGTGAAACATCAACAGTGACAGGGCTTTTGATCGGCGGTACGTTACTTGGGATAGGGGGCGCGATTTTCTCTGTTGGTGTTACGTCGCTACCGAAGTATTATCCTAAAGAAAAGCACGGACTGGTCAATGGTATTTACGGAATGGGGAACATCGGGACAGCAATTACGACGTTTGCAGCACCCGTACTCGCTATGAAGTTTGGTTGGTCGTTGACTGTCAAAATGTACTTAATTTTACTGCTTGCGTTCATCGCAATGAACTTCTTCTTCGGTGACCGTAAAGAAGTAAAAGTGAAAGCACCCATTGTAGAGCAAATTAAAGGCGTTTATAAGAATGAGAAACTTTGGTTCTTCTCGTTGTTTTATTTCATCACATTCGGTTCATTCGTTGCGTTTACCGTGTTCTTGCCGAGTTTTCTCGTCAATTACTTTGAACTTGAAAAGGTCGACGCAGGACTTCGTACAGCCGGCTTCATCGTCGTCGCGACGTTATTGCGTCCAGTCGGTGGTTGGTTAGGCGATAAATTCCAGCCGTTATTCTTATTAATGGGTTGTTTCGCAGGTTTGACAATTTCGTCCATCGTCCTGGCATTTTCACCGGGTATCGAACTGTACACAGTCGGCAGTATTATGATTGCAGCAGCTGCGGGACTCGGAAATGGTGTTATTTTTAAACTAGTACCGATGTATTTCAGTAAGCAAGCAGGTACAGTGAACGGAATTGTATCGATGATGGGTGGTCTTGGTGGATTTTTCCCTCCATTATTACTCGCAACGATCTTCTCCATGACAGGTTCTTATTCAATTGGCTTCATGGCGTTTTCACAAGTATCATTAGTCAGTCTTGTGTTGGCTTTCTGGCTCTACTATATGGATCGTACGAGCTTGTCTAAAGAAGTATTTGATTCGACTGGGCAAGGTATTCTCGTGACCAATTCAAAGGGGCTTATTGTTTCCGTCAATCCGGCATTTACGAAACTAACAGGTTATAGTGAAGAGGAAGTGCTCGGTAAGAGCCCGAACATCTTAAGTTCTGGAAGGCATGACCGAGATTACTATAACGACATGTGGCGCACTATTAATGAACAAGGTGAATGGCAAGGTGAAATCTGGAATAGGAAAAAGAACGGCGAAGAGTATCTGGAGTTCCTTTCCATCAGTTCAGTAAAAGATGGAACAGGCGAAGTCGTTCGCTATGTTGGTTCATTCAGTGATATTAGTCCAGACGTAAACGTAGGCAATCGGTCTTAACCGATTGCCTCGCTTGTGGTTTAATGAAAGGAAGTAGATCCAGTGGAGAATCGTTATTCAAGGCAAACATTATTTCAACCTATTGGCACGTTGGGACAGCGGCAACTATCAAACGCACATGCGGTAATCATAGGCTGTGGCGCACTCGGTTCTTCGATTTCCGAGACGCTCGTACGCGCGGGAATCGGCAAAATAACGCTCGCAGACCGCGATTATGTTGAAGCATCCAATTTGCAGAGGCAACAATTATTTGTCGAAGCAGATGCGAAAAATAGTGTGCCAAAAGTGGTGGCAGCAGCGCGCCGCTTGCATGCTATTCGTGAAGACGTAGACATTACGACGGTGCTCGATCATATCGACGGACCACTACTTGAAGAAATTGCGGTCGGTGCGGATATTTTACTCGACGCAACTGATAATTTCGAGACGCGTTTGCTGATCAATGACGTCGCATGGAAACTGAATATCCCTTGGGTCTACGGCGCAGTCGTGAGCAGTTCAGGCAGCGTCTTTCCTTTCATTCCAAGCAAGACACCATGTTTCCGCTGTCTACTACCGGTCATGCCGGCAGTCAATGAAACATGTGATACAGTAGGGGTAATTGCGCCCGCTGTACAGATTTCGGCTGCGCATCAAAGTGCGGAAGCGATGAAATGGCTAACAGGGAATGAAGAGGCCATGCGCACAAAACTTCTGCATTTTGATGTGTGGAATAATACATCAGTGGAAGCAGGAATTAGTCGGATGAAGAACCCGCAATGCGAAACATGTGGTGAACATCCGACGTACCCTGCGTTGCATCAATCGGCGGGAACGCAATACGCTGTGCTATGCGGACGCGATACAGTGCAGATTATACCGGATGCGGGACGTAAATTGACGGTGGTAGACGGTGTGAAAGTCGCGCAACAACTAGGATCGAAATACCGAGAGACACCGTTTTTCGTAGAGTTTCTAGCGGAAGGCTATCGCTGTATTTTATTCGGCAATGGCCGACTATTGATTCATGGACTGAAAGACATGCGAAAAGGACGAAAAATCTATCATTCATTATTCGGCTAGGAGGAATAGCTAATGGAAGAGGCTCATTTACCACAGAAAGCGCGAGACAAATCGATTGCGGTCGCTGTGCTGACCATCAGTGATACGCGGACGAAAGCAGATGACAAGAGCGGCAAGGTGATTTGCGACAAGCTGGTCGAAGCTGGCCATACTGTGAAGGCGTATGAAATTTGCTCGGATGAAGCGGCACACATTGTAGAGCGGCTGTCCGCTTGGTCGTCCGATTCATCCATTCAGGCTATGATTTTCACAGGCGGAACGGGGATTGGCGCACGGGATATTACAGTGGAAACCGTGTCACCTTATTTCACGAAGCCGTTAGACGGTTTTGGCGAACTGTTTCGCTTTTTGAGTTATACCGAAGACGTGGGATCGAAAGCATTGCTCAGTCGCGCGGCGGCAGGTGGAGTTGGCTTACAGGCCGTGTTTTTATTGCCGGGCTCTTCGAAGGCCGTGACGCTGGCGATGGATAAGCTGATCGTGCCGGAGTTGCCACATATTGTGCATGAGTTGGGGAAGCATTTGGAGTGAGGGTATGAGCGGTTGTGTCGGTTGATAGAGCGGTTGGCGTGGGGGAATGAGCGGCTACGTGTGTTGATAGAGCGGTTGGCGTGGGAGTATGAGCGCTTACGCGTGCTGATAGAGCGGATAGCTTGAAAGTATGAGCGGCTACGCGTACTGATAGAGCGGTTGGCGTGAAAGTATGAGCGGCTGCGCGGTTTGATAGAGCGGTTGACGTGGGGGTATGAGCGTTTACGCGTGTTGAGCGGTTGGCGTGAAAGTATGAGCGTTTACGCGTGCTGATAGAGCGGATAGCATGAAAGCATGAGCGCTTACGCGGCCTAATAGAGCGCCTAGCATGAAAGTATGAGCGGATACGCAGCCCAATAGAGCGCTCAAGCGACTTCATTGAGCGCCACACCACGCCGCCCCAGCACCGTCGCTACCAAAGCCACCAAACCCAATCAAAAAAACGCGCGACAGTTAGTCCGCGCGTTGATAATCTCCATTCTTTCCACCTGATTTATGCTGTAGCATCGTCGGTCCGATGACCATATCTTTGCCGGCAGCTTTACACATATCGTAAATTGTCAATGCGGCGGCAGAAGCGGCAGTCAAGGCTTCCATTTCGACGCCGGTTACGCCTTTCGTTTTGACTTCGGCTTGGATGAACACGTTATAATGGGAAGATTCTTCATCGATGTCCCAATCAAATCGGACATCAACACCCGTTAAAGGGAGTGGATGGCACATTGGAATGATAGTGGACGTATTTTTCGCGGCCATAATGGCGGCGACTTGCGCGACGGCGAAGACGTCTCCTTTTTTATTTGTGCCATGCGTGATTTGCTCGTGAACCGATTGGTTGACGAGGATGGACGATGTTGCGATTGCTGTACGTAGGGTAGTTTCTTTTTCGGACACGTCGACCATTTTGGCACGACCTTGTTCATTGAAGTGTGTAAGTTCGGACATGATGATCACCCTTTCGTTTCATTTCATTGTACTAGTTAGTATAACAAAAGAAAGTAGGAGATGTACGTGGTAGAAATTCGAAAACCGATTCAAGTGGCGGAAGCTGTAGAGCGTGTGATGAAACATGTACATAAGCTTCAGACGGAAGTTCTTCCGTTAGAAGATACATATGGTCGAGTGCTGGCAGAGCCGATCGTAGCGAAGCATGATGTGCCGCCTTTTGATCGTTCACCGTATGATGGATTTGCGATCCGTGCGGAAGATTCGACGGGTGCTTCGGGTGATACAAGAAAAGCCTTCCGTGTGATTGGGGAAATTGGTGCAGGGCATGTAGCGGATCGTCCGATTGAGTCAGGCGAATCGTTTCGTATCATGACGGGTGCATTGATTCCGGAACAGGCAGACGCAGTCGTCATGTTGGAGCAAACGGTGGAAAACGACGATGGATTTACGCTGCGAAAGTCATTTGAAGCGGGCGAAAATATTTCGCGTCAAGGAGAAGATGCCAAACAAGGCGAGATATTGATCGAAGCAGGAACAATTATTCATCCAGGAACAATTGCGCTACTTGCGACATTTGGCTATGCGGAAGTGCGTGTCGCGAAACGGCCGATTGCTGGGGTGCTGTCGACAGGAACTGAATTGCTAGATGTCGCTGATGAACTTGAGCCAGGAAAGATTCGCAATTCAAATGGGCCGATGATTCGTGCGCAGTTGAAGCGAATGGGGATTACATATACGTCGTACGGCATGATGGAAGACGATTTGGATGCATGTACTGAAATCGTCGAGAAAGCACTTCAAGAGACAGACTTACTTATTACGACGGGCGGTGTGTCAGTTGGGGATTATGATTATCTGCCGGTAATCTATGAACGTCTCGGTGCGGAAGTATTGTTCAATAAAGTGGCGATGCGTCCGGGCAGTGTGACGACGGTGGCGGTTTTAGGGGATAAATTATTATTCGGTCTATCAGGTAATCCTTCTGCTTGCTTCACAGGATTTGAATTGTTCGCGCGTCCTGCCATTTACTCGATGATGGGCTGTACAGCGCCTTATATGCCGCGGATTCAAGCGGTTCTGGGTGAAGATTTCAAGAAAGCGAACCCGTTCACGCGTTTCGTTCGTGCTAGCTGGTCGATGACAAATGAAGGCATCGTTGCAACCCCTGCAGGTTTCAATAAATCTAGCGCCGTGTCTTCTATTGCGCGGGGTAACTGTATCATCGTCTTGCCAAGCGGAACGCGCGGCTTTGAAAAAGGGATGGTAGTAGACGTATTATTGCTAGGAACGGAACAAGGTGTGGAGCGTTGGGAACTGTGAAGACACTACATGTCGTTGGCTTCAAGAACAGTGGGAAAACGACGCTTGTTTCGCATTGGATTACCGTGCTGAAACGTCTTGGTTGCGAAGTTGCCGTGCTGAAACATCATGGGCATGGTGGCGCGCCTGAACTGCCGCCAGCACATACCGATACGGTGCAATTTTTAGAATTTGGAGCTGTCTCTACTCTTGTGGCAGGCGGCGATATGATACAATTGATACAAAATAGAGAACATTCATTTGAACAACTAAAGGCATTGGCGGCTTCTAGTGAGCCAGATGTTTTATTAATAGAAGGATATAAACAAGAAGCTGGTGAAAAAGTAGTTCTCATCCGAAATGAAGAGGAACGGCAAGAGTTGGAGTTGTTGCCTGGAATCATTCAGACGGTGAAAACAGCCGAACTGTTCGAAGACATCACACGACTCGACGACTGGCTGCAAGAATGGATGGAGGCGAGACAATGAAACGATATGAAATCATAGACACGCCGATTGATGTGCAGAGATACAGTGATCTGGTCTTGCATCCGGCAGCGGGTGCAGTGACGGTATTCACGGGACATGTACGCGAGTGGACGCATGGTGTTCGCACATTGTATCTCGCGTATGAAGCATACGTACCGATGGCGGAAAAGAAGCTCGCTGAAATCGGTGCCGAGATGGAAGCGAAGTGGCCGGGAGTTCAGGTCGCTATGGCGCATCGAATTGGTGAGTTGAAAATATCGGACATTGCTGTAGTGATTGCGGTATCGTCACCTCACAGAAAAGAAGCGTATGAGGCGAATGAATATGCGATCGAGCGTATTAAAGAAGTCGTACCGATTTGGAAAAAAGAAATCTGGGAAGATGGCGAAGAATGGATCGGTGCACAGAAGAAATATCCAGAGAAAGGGAGCGAATCACAATGATTACAGTTCATTACTTTGCAAGGCTACGGGAGTTGACGGGTAAAGGTGAAGAGTCTTTGGATCGTGCGCCTTTGACGGTGGAAGAATTGCTGAACTGGGCGGAAGAGACGTATCCGGGTTTCGGTAAAGAGACGATCCATGTGGCGGTGAATGAAGAGTATGCCTTAAAAGATGATGTCATACAAGCAGGGGATGTCTGCGCGTTCATTCCACCAGTGAGCGGCGGATGAAGACGGTCGGTGTGTTACTGGCAGGCGGACAATCGCGACGTTTCGGCTCACCGAAAGCATTTGCGACGCATGAAGGTCACTCGTTCTATCATTATTCATTAGAAGCATTGCGACCGATTTGCGATGAGATAATCGTCGTGACGCGTCCTGAATTTCAAGAACAGTTTCCGGACAGCGTTCATGTGACGACGGATCTTGCGTCGTATGCGGGAATGGGTCCTCTTGCAGGGATTTTATCCGCAATGGAATTAATGGAAGCAGACCGCTACGTCGTGTTGCCTTGTGACATGCCGTTTATAGAAGCGGATATCATGGAAAGATTGCTTGAATTGCATGATGGAGATATTTCATCTGTCACGGTAGAAGGCAAGCGTCATCCACTCGTTTCGGTTTGGAATGCGACCGTCAAACCGACGATCAAACAAGCGTTACGCGATGGCAATCGTCGGGTGATGCATGTGCAAGGCCAACATGAGGGTCAGTGGATTGAAGGCGCTTTATTAACCGATACATTTGAAATAGCTTTTAAAAATGTCAACACGCCATGTGAACTGGAAAGGGGTTGAAGAAGATGAATGCCATTGTAGATCAACTCGGACGCCCGATTCGGGATTTGCGGATTTCTGTAACGGATCGCTGTAATTTCCGCTGTACGTACTGCATGCCGAAAGAAGTATTTGGTGATGATTTTGTATTTTTAGCCAAAAATGAATTGCTATCGTTTGAGGAATTGGAACGCTTGGCTCGGATATTCGCTCAGTTAGGAGTCAAGAAACTGCGTTTGACAGGCGGTGAACCGCTAATGCGCCGCAATTTACCCGAGTTGATACAGAAGCTTCACGACATCGAAGGGATCGAAGACATCGGACTCACAACCAATGCAGTGCTGCTCGGTCAATACGCGCAACCGCTTTACGACGCTGGATTGCGCCGTCTGAACATCAGTTTAGATGCACTTGACCCAGAGCTGTTCGGCCAAATCAACGGCCGTGGCATTTCACCTGAACTTGTTCTCAAAAATATTCAAAAGGCACAAGACATCGGTTTTACGATTAAAGTGAATATGGTCGTACAAAAGGGTGTCAATGAAAGCGAAATACTCCCAATGGCTACGTATTTCAAAGAACGTGGCATCACATTGCGCTACATTGAGTTTATGGATGTCGGCAATGACAATGGCTGGAGCTTCAAAAAAGTGGTCACGAAGAAAGAAATCTATGACATGCTGGCTGCTGAATTCGACATGGAGCCTGCGGAAGAAGACTATTACGGCGAAGTCGCAAAACGCTATCGTTATGTAGGAACGGATGCACAAGTCGGCTTCATCACATCCGTTTCGGAGTCGTTTTGTTCAACTTGTACGCGTTCTCGTCTATCATCCGAAGGGAAATTATACACGTGTCTCTTCGCGTCTGACGGCTTTGATCTACGGGAATTAATTCGTTCGGATAAAACCGACGAAGAATTATACGAAGTGATTGCCAACGTGTGGAGAGGTAGAAAAGACCGCTATTCCGATGAACGTACGGAGCAAACTGTGAAGAACCGTAAGAAAATTAATATGAACTATATCGGTGGCTAAAGGAGTGTTGTACATGAAACCAACAGTATATATTTGTCGAGAGATACCGGAAGAAATGATCGCACCAGTACGCGAGCACTACGAAGTACGTATGTGGGAATCAACGAGTGAAGCTGTTCCTCGTGATGTATTGCTGAAAGAAGTGGCTGACGCGGATGCACTATGGACCGTCATCTCCGATCAAATCGATGAAGAAGTGCTTAACGCAGCTCCTAAATTACAAGTAATCGTCAATATGGCAGTGGGCTATAACAATATCGATGTCAAAGCTGCGGTGGCACGGAATATTATCGTAACGAATACACCGGATGTACTATCAGAAACGACGGCAGATTTGGCGTTTGCTTTATTGATGGCAACGGCCCGTGATTTGATTGGCGCAGAGAACGCGTTGCGCGAAGGGCGTTGGACTTCTTGGGAGCCGCTTGGCTTCACAGGAACTGATGTGTACGGGGCTACTCTTGGTATCGTCGGAATGGGCCGGATCGGTGAAGCGGTGATGAGACGTGCGAAAGGGTTCGATATGGACGTGCTGTATCATAATCGTAACCGCAAGTCCGAAATGGAAGATATGTATGGCTGTCGTTATGCCGAGCTTCCGGATTTGCTGGCTTCGTCCGATTTTGTACTGATTTTGGTGCCGTATAGTGAAGAGACAAAGGGAATGATCGGTGCGGAGCAGTTGTCTCAGATGAAAGAGACGGGTATTTTGATCAATGTTGCGCGTGGCGGGATTGTGGATGAAGACGCGTTGTTTGATGCGCTACGCACGAAGAAGATTCATGCGGCAGGGCTAGATGTGTTTGAGACGGAGCCTGTTCCGCTCGATCATCCATTGCTGACGTTGCCGAATTTGACGGTGTTGCCGCATATCGGCAGTGCTACGGTGAAAACGCGTAAGGCGATGATGAAGCTGAACGTGGACGCGTTGCTTGCGTTTGCGCTAGGGGAAGAGCCTAATCATCAGGTTCGTGGTTAGTAGTGACGGGGGGCGACTAGTTTATTCCATTATCTATACCGACGTGTAAAGGTTTCCCCACACTACACGAGCGACAATAACCTCCAGTGCTGAAGTAGGTTTCAATATGTAATACACACAAATCCCTAAATTACTTGTACCTATTTTCAACCATTAAAAAAGAGACTAGCAAAGTCATGCTTGGCGACTTTGCTAGTCTCTTTTTGTTCTTATTGAGATTTATTGATGAACAACCAAACCGCTGCGGATAGTTCGATTGCTCGTAGCTGCAGTTCGGAGCCTTCGAAGGCTTCGCGGAATGAGCGTACGACGGATTCTAGTAAATAGAGTCGAGGTTGATCTGTCGATAACTCGTCCAATAAAAATTGGCTGTATAACGTCTTTTGGTTTTCTTCCTCTGGTAACTCTTCAACGAACTTCTGCAAACTCTCAATCAATACTTCGCGTGTCATAGGGTAAAAATCTGCAGCCGTTAACATGTCTTCTAGCAAGTTTTGCGACAGGAAGTGTGCGTCTCGTTTTATGATGTCTGGCACGATAACTTCCATTCGTTGCATGACGAACTCGACTAGTTTCATCGTATCGATGCGCTCTGTAGTGGAACTTTTCCAGACGTTGAGTGCGTGTTGGATGAAGCCGAAAAGCAACGATGCGCAATCATAGGAGTAAGGTTTTATTTCTTCGCCGTAGACGTTAACGAGTCGTTTTGCGATCCATGCCAGTTCCCGGAAATGCATCTGTTTGACGAATTGACGTAGCTCGTCATCGGGGGAATGAACGATAGTTTCAAACAACGGTAGCAAGTTTTGTTCCCGGTTCATCGTTAAACGAATTTCAATTTGTGCAGAAAGCAGGGCGGGGTCTGTAAGATCTTTACCGATCGCCAGCTCATTTCTTCGTAAGTAACTTATATAATAGGCGTCGCGCAAGATCGCCATTAGACATTCGTTTTTAGAAGAAAAGTAATTATAGAACGTTCCCTTTGAAATTTGCGCTGCATCCAAAATGTCTTGAATGGATGTCGAGTGAAAGCCTTTGTCGATGAATAATTGTTTTGCGATCAGCAATACGTGCTTTTTACGGTCGTTCATAGATAATCACCTGTTATTTAAATTTGTTTTTAGACTGTGTGTATACTTCATATACTATTCTTAAAACATTGTTATATCAAGCGTTTAATCCTCTTGAAATTTATTAGTTGTAATAAATGTACTAGCGGTATAAAATATAAATCTGACATATTTTATACATGTTATAGGAGGATAAAATGGTGGAATCATTAGAAATAAAAAAAATGCATGAGAAACCGCCTTATGGGATCATTGCTATATTGTTCATTGGTGCATTTGTTGCTATCTTGAATAATACTTTGTTGAATATCGCATTACCGGTCATTATGGAAGAGTTTTCGATTACGCCATCGGCCGTTCAGTGGTTGACGACCGGTTATATGCTGGTCAACGGGATTATGATTCCGGCAAGTGCGTTTTTCATACAGAAGTTTACCAATAGAAGGATTTTCATTACAGCGATGGTGCTTTTCTCGTTAGGGACGTTTATTGCGATCATCGCTCCGACATTCTCTTTACTAGTCGTCGCACGTATGATTCAAGCATCTGGTTCTGCACTGATGATGCCGTTGTTAATGAATGTTATGTTGACAGCATTCCCGATCGAAAAACGGGGAGCGGCACTTGGTATGTTCGGTCTGGTAATGTTCACGGCACCGGCGATCGGACCCACATTGTCTGGCTGGGTAGTTGAACATTATTCGTGGCGTACATTGTTTGAGATTGTCTTGCCGATTTCATTGCTGACTCTGATTCTTGCTATCTTCAAACTCAAGGATATTACACCGAATCGTGATGTACGCATTAATTTCTTCTCGTTAGTCTTATCGACAATTGGTTTTGGCGGTTTGCTATACGGCTTCAGTTCTGCAGGTGAAAAGGGTTGGAGTACTCCAATTGTCTATGGCACGATTGCGCTCGGTACCGTATCGCTCGTATGGTTTATTGTAAGACAATTACGTATGAAAGAGCCGATGCTTGATTTTCGAATTTACAAGTATCCGATGTTTGCACTCGCTTCCGTCATATCCATGGTAATAGCAGTAGCGATGTTTTCCGGAATGATTTTGACACCGTTATATGTGCAAAATGTTCGAGGTATTTCACCGCTAGATGCAGGATTGCTCATGTTGCCAGGTGCAGTGTTAATGGGTATCATGTCGCCGATTACAGGTCGCTTATTCGATAAATACGGTCCGCGTGCCCTAGTCTATACGGGACTGACTATTTCGGTATTCACGACGTATTTATTGAGCCAATTGCAGATGGATACAGGCTATTATTATTTGATGGGCGTATATACATTCCGGATGTTTGGTTTGTCGATGGTCATGATGCCGGTTATGACAAACGGAATGAACTCGTTGCCGATGATTTCGAATCCACATGGTACCGCAATGAACAACACATTGCAGCAAGTATCTGGTGCTATTGGTTCGGCATTGTTATTGACACTCATGACAAAACGGTTGGATGCATCGGCAGTGGCACAAGCAAAGGATTTGGCCGCGTCTGGAGTCAATGTGTCCACTATGACAGAAGAGATTGGACGTTTGGCGATGCTCGACGGTGTCAATCACGCGTTCTTCATCTCAACGGTTATTACAGCCATTGCATTGATTCTATCGTTATTCATTAAACGGGTCATGCCACCGACTTCGCCAACTATGGGTGAAGTGAAGGAACAGTCCGAAAAGTAGAATAAGAAGTTTCGTATGCTACTATGCATGCGGAGCTTCTTTTTAGTATGGTATAGTAAAAAGAAAAGGTTGTGTTCGATGTGATAGGGAACAAAGAAAAGTGCCCATGCGGAAGCGGGGAAATTGTAGAGAACTGCTGCGGCAAAACAGATATGCCGGGCACAAATATCGTTCAAGAAGAACTGAAGAAAGTATTAAACAGCTATTATGAAACTTCATTGTCTCCTGCTGAGATTCAATCATTAGAAGGATTATTGAAAGAGTGGGCTGGACGTCTGGGTGAGTGGATGGAAGAAGAGGAACTCGTGACGAATGTGAGCGATTATTATTTCTTCATCGTTCGTAAAGATCTTTGGAGACGCCACCTAGTAAAAGCGTTGAACCGTACGCAAAACAGAGGGGTACGAGCTATTCTGAAGAGCTGGCAGAATGCTTTTATAACGTTCGCGGAAGTGACGAAGGCGGAGAAAGAAGTCTACCATATGAAAGAGATTCTTGGGAGTGGCGAGTATTTATTGGCGAGAGAAGCAGGCGAGCCTGAAGATGTTCGCGCCGTCGTTGCCATCGTCCTGGAAGAGATGCGCAATGAAGAGCGCTGGGTCATGCCGATTTCTGCCATCGCAGTGAATGAGCATATGAGTGAGGAACTATTGACGCGTGTGCAGGAACTAGCTGAAACGAGTGACGAAAAGAATAGCTTCGATTTCTTCAAGAAGCATCTAGTCGACATTTACGAAGTCGTTTGTAAGCTCGACGTTCAGACGTTATCTGACGTAGTCGAGCAGAACTTCACACCGTTACAGCGCGAAGTGATAGAAATTCTGGATGCTCAACTCGAAAAGGAAGAGCTATACCCGGGTGCGTATGAAATGGTACTGTCCTTGATGGCGTATTACTTTACCGATCAAGCTCCGAAGTTCCGCAAGCCGGAAGTACTCGCCGCAGCAGCTTTCCAATTGGCAGTGGACACGAACATGATGCCGAATACGTACACACAAGCGGAAGTAGGGAAACTGTTCGACGTTTCTGTATCTTCATTCCGAAAGCATACGGATGTTTTGCTAGAGAAGATTGATGAACTCGAGAAGATGATGGAGGAAGGGAAGAAGGATGCTGCATATCCTATTGGAACCAATCCACTTCCATCTGAGCAAATGAATTGGCAAGTGCATATGTTGACGCAAAAGCATAACTTTGATTCGTTAGAAGAAGCACAAGCATACATTCAAGAAGCAATGCAGCAACCGTTCGAGCCGGAAAATCAGCAACAAGAAGCACAGATGCTTTGTTATATGGCATACAATGCCGAAACGGTTGAACAACGACATGACTTCGCGGTAGGTGCGTATGGCGCTGATCCGACGAATGTCGATGCGTTGTTACTTCAGACGGAGCTGACAGATTCGAAGGACGAGCAGGAGAAATTCTTTAAACAAGCTATATTCTCTGGTGAAAAACAGTTTGATAATCGTGCGGAAGACGCGTGGAAGTTCGCACCGAATCGTCCGTATTTACGTAGTTTGTTGCAGTACGGCGTGTGGCTCTATGAGCAAGACCGTTTTGCGGACGCGAGCGAGATGTTTATACGTCTGCTGTCGCTCGACCTCTTTGATCATCAACGTGCACGGTACTTGGCGGTTTCTTCGTTGATTCATCAAGGCGAAATTGATCAGGCTGCGCGACTGCTGGAGGCGACTGAAGAAGTTTCTGAAGGTGATGCAGCGTATTGGTATTTGTCGTGGTTGGTGGAGATGGAGCGTGCGCAAGGTGAGTCTTCGGAGCGTGCTTTGGAGTTGTTTGCTAAGGCGGAACAATTGAATCCACATGTGAGTAAGTTGATGGAGATGGCTGTGGAGAAGATGAGTTATCCGAAGAGTGTTGCGCTTATACCGGGTAGTCATGAGGAAGCGCATTATATTTGGTATTTGTTGTAATGAATGTAGGCCGTCATGGCGAGTTGGAGGTTCCGACTTGCTGTGGCGGCCTTTTGTGTTGGCATTGGTGAGCGATGAGAAGGCACCGTTAATCTGCGTTTTAGGTGGACGCTTTCCTGCGGGCATGGCTTGAGCCTCCTCGTCACTGCGTTCCTGCGGGGTCTCAAGGCTCATGCTTTTCCTGCGGGAGTCGCCGCCTAAAACGCAGATCAACTACTTTACGTTTCTAAAACTAGTGATGTGTAAAGATTCCTTTCATTAACTAAACGAAGGCACCTCCAAACCGTAGGCTTAGCAAGGAAGCATCCTCAAGCAACTCACTGAAAGCAATGCTTTTCCAAGGTTGCATATCTTATTTAAATTTCCGGAATATTTCTAGCTTTAAAGGAATAGGATGATATATTGTCGAACAATTCTAATAGGGACAACTTACGAAAACGATATGGAGTAGAGAGGGGTAGTATGGATGAAGCTAACTAATTACATCGATGGTGTTTGGCAGGGGGAAGCTGCTAGTTATGCTGCTGTGCTCAATCCAGCAAATGGGGAAGAGTTGGCGCAGGTGCCTTTGTCGACGGAGGAAGAGGTGCAGCAGGCGGTGGCTGCGGCGAAGAAGGCGCAGAAGAAGTGGGCTTTGGTGCCAGCACCGAAACGTGCGGATTATCTCTATGAAATTGGCCGTATGATGAAAGATAAAAAAGAACATCTAGCGCAAGTACTGACGAAGGAAATGGGTAAAGTAATAGAAGAGGCCCGTGGAGAGGTGCAAGAGGGAATCGATATGGCGTTCTACATGGCGGGAGAAGGTCGACGCTTGATTGGTGAAACGGTTCCGTCTGAGTTGCAGGATAAGTTCGCGATGAGCGTTCGTGCACCGATTGGCGTGGTCGGTCTGATCACGCCGTGGAATTTTCCGATTGCGATTGCTACGTGGAAGTCGTTTCCGGCAATTGTGGCGGGGAATACATTCATTTGGAAACCGGCGACAGAAACACCGTTGATGGCGTATGAAATGGCGTTAATTTTCGAAGAAGTGGGTTTGCCACATGGTGTCGCGAACATCGTCTTCGGTTCAGGCTCAGATGTTGGTACTGCGCTGATCGAACATCCCGACGTCCGCGTTATTTCGTTTACTGGCTCGACGGAAACAGGTCGCCACGTTGCGGAATTAGGCGGTCGTCACTTGAAGAAAGTGTCTCTTGAAATGGGCGGCAAGAATGCGGTCATCGTGTTGGAAGATGCAGATATCGAGCTAGCGGTAGAAGGTATTTTATGGAGCGCATTTGGAACGGCAGGACAACGCTGTACAGCTTGCAGTCGGGTAATCGTTCATAAAGACGTCAAAGAAGAGTTGCAGAAGCGTCTGCTAGAGAGCATGCAAGACCTGACGATGGGCGACGGACTGGACGAAACGGTGAAAGTCGGCCCTGTGATTAATGAAAAAGCGCTGGAGAAAATCCAAAGCTATATCGAAATCGGCAAAAGCGAAGGTGCGAATCTAGTGGCAGGTGGAAATGTGCTGAATGAAGGCAAATTCGCTACTGGTCATTATTTTGAACCTACATTGTTTGCGGATGTCGCGTGGAATAGTCGACTTGCACAGGAAGAGATTTTCGGCCCAGTTGTTTCATTGATTACGGTCAGCAGTCTGGATGAAGCGATCGAAGTGAATAACAGCGTGGCATATGGCTTGTCCAGTTCCATTTTCTCGCAAGATGTCAATAAAGTATTCCGCGCACAACGCGACCTCGATACGGGTATTGTCTATATCAATGCAGGCACAACGGGCGCGGAAATTCATTTGCCATTTGGCGGAACGAAGGGGACGGGGAACGGTCATCGTGACTCTGGAGTTGCGGCACTGGATGTCTTTACGGAATGGAAGAGCATTTACATCGATTACAGCGGCAAGTTGCAACGCGCACAAATCGATACGGAATGAACTCACAGGAAGAAGGGATGAACAGATGAAAGTTGTTGTATTAGGTGCAGGATTAATGGGAAAAGAAGTCGTTCGTGATTTAGTCAAGCAGGACGAAGTGAGAAAAGTGTATCTCGCGGACCGCGCAATTCGGCAAGCGGAAGATTTCGCCGAAGAACTACTGAATGAAAAGCTCGACATTCTATTGCTCGATGCTACAAATGAAGAGCAACTGAGCGACGTCATCGGACTTGGTGATATTGTTGTCAACGCACTGTTTTATACATTCAATGAAGCGGTCGCACGCTGTGCAGTAGAACGTGGCGTACATGTTGTCGACCTAGGCGGACATATCGGTGGAGCAACGGAAAAAGTGCTCGCGCTAAGTGAACAGGCTGCTGCAAAAGGCGTGACGTTAATTCCAGACCTTGGTGTAGCGCCCGGTATGATTAATATTCTGTCAGGATATGGCGCGTCGTTACTAGATGAAATCAAGTCGATCAAACTGTACGTAGGCGGAGTTCCGGTCAAATCCGAACCGCCACTGAACTATAATGTTGTCTTTTCATTGGAAGGATTATTCGATCATTATACCGATTCATCTCGCGTTATGCGAAATGGTGAAGTGAAGGAATTACCTTCATTATCGGAAATCGAAACGCTAGAATTCGATGGCTATGGCGAAATGGAAGCCTTCCATACATCAGGCGGTACGTCGACGATGCTTGAATCATTCCCTAACATCGAAACACTAGAATACAAGACAATCCGCTACCCGGGTCATGCAGAAAAGGCGCAGCTATTAGTTGATCTTGGCTTGCTATCTAGAGATTCTACAATTCAAGTAGATGGTAGACCTTTACGTGTGCGCGACGTCATGCTCGCTCATTTGACGCCGCAATTACGCCTTGGAGATAAATCGGACGCTGTCTTACTTCGCGTCATAGTGAGCGGTACGAAAGACGATCATCCGCAGACGGTGACGTTTAATATGATTACGGAAAAAGACCCGAACACGAATGAAACGGCTATGGCACTCGCAACGGCCAACACTATTTCTGTCGTAGCGCAAATGATCGGCAATGGAATCATCACGAAAAGAGGCGCTTATCCACCGGAAAACATCGTGCCTGGCGAACTGTATATCGCTGAAATGAAGAAACGCGGAGTGGTTATTGACGTACAACAGGCCTGATACAGTATATACTGGTAAGAAAGCGTGGATTTAGATCTCAACAGACCATCTCCTCGTAATTCTAAGGAGTGAAGTGAAATGCAACAACAAACATTGAATACATCACAGATGGGATTACAGCATCTCGCAACGAATCGACGGACATTGAATAGATTATTCAAATTCGTGCTAGTAGACTTCGGATTTCTCGACCATATTCCATTCCCGATTATGCGCAACGCACTTAAGAAAAACATCTTGCGTGCAGTCTATTTGACGGACGGTATTAACGTTTACGGCTATGCCATCTATCAGGAAATCCCGAAATATGGAGGTATTCACGTACTCTACTTGGCAATTGCGCCGGAATTCCGTTCATATGGCTTAGGCAGCGTTATGCTTCGCCGTTTAGATGCGTTATCACCAGCGGGAATTTTACTTGAAGTGGAAGATCCCGACCTTTCTCGGAATGAAGAAGAATTATCAATTCGGACACGACGTATCGCATTTTATGAACGGAATGGATTGACACTGGATCAAACAGTGAAGCTAACCAATTTCAAGCACCCGTTATTATTAATGACAACTACGGCACTGCCTGCATTGAACGAGCGGCAGTTCCGTAAGTTTTATCGACAGTTATATAACCGCGTATACCGCATACCAGTAGGACAGATTGCGGTGAACGCACGCATCGAAAAAGCCTAGTTTCATTGTAAAGGAGGACACGAAGATGGACTTTACATTTACAGATGAACAGAACATGTTGCGACAGACGGCAAGACAGTTTGTAGATGCGGAAATTATGCCGCATATTGCGAAATGGGATGCAGAAGGAAGTTTTGACAAAGGAATTTGGAAACGGCTCGCGCACCTTGGATTTATGGGCGTCTGTGTCCCGGAAAAGTACGGTGGCAGCGGGATGGATTATAATGCTTTGGCGATTTTATGCGAGGAACTCGAACGTGGAGACACGGCTTTTCGCACCGCGGTTTCTGTACACATCGGCTTGAATTGCATGACGTTGATGCAGTGGGGAACGGAAGAGCAGAAGAAGAAGTATTTAGTACCGCAAGCGAAAGGCGAGAAAATCGGTGCATTCGGATTGACGGAACCAGGCGCCGGCTCAGATGTTTCCGCCATTCAGACAACCGCGGTTCGTGATGGCGATGACTATGTATTGAACGGTCAGAAAACCTGGATTTCACTTTGTGATTCGGCAGACAACTTTCTCGTTTTTGCTTACACGGATAAATCAAAGAAGCACCACGGCATCAGCGCGTTTATTGTAGAGCGAAGCATGCCGGGATTTTCATCAAAGGCAATCAAAGGGAAGTACGGCATTCGGGCAGGTAACACGGGTGAGCTATTCTTTGAAGACGTTCGTGTACCGGCTGCCAACCTATTAGGTGAAGAAGGCGAAGGGTTCAAGATTGCGATGGCGGCGCTGGATAACGGTCGTTTCACGGTGGCGGCAGGTGCAGTGGGATTACTGTACGCTTGTCTTGAATCGAGTGTACAGTATGCAACCACGCGTGAAACATTCGGTAAGAAAATAGGTGAACACCAACTAGTCCAGCAGATGCTTGCGAAGATGGAAGCGGGTTATGAGATGAGTCGTCTTCTTGTCTATCGTGCGGGTGAGTTGAAGAATAGCGGTGTTCGGAATACACGCGAGACGTCACTCGCGAAGTGGCAAGCGTGTGATTTTGCTAATCAAGCTGCAGATGATGCTGTGCAGATCCATGGAGCGTATGGCTATTCGGATGAGTATCCGGTTGCGCGGTATTTACGCAATTCGAAGGCGCCTGTTATTTACGAGGGCACGCGGGAAATCCATACGATCATGCAGGCGGAGTATGTGCTTGGGGAGCGTAGTGATAAGAAGTTGAATCGGATGTTGCCTAAGTGGCCGTTTGAGGAATGAAAAAGATGCGGTAAGCCGGTATGGCTTACCGCATCGTTTTTTTTGTGTGCGGAATTTCTGGTTTTGAGGGTGTAGCGCGGTCGTGCTTAACGCTCTACCCTTCATGTATGCCGAATTAAGACCCAACAAAATCTCCGCCATCGACGTGTATCGTCTGTCCAGTCATATAGCTCGAGTCCTGTGAAGCTAAGAATACATACGCGGGTGCGTTCTCAGCAGGCTGTCCACGGCGTTTCATCGGTGTGTCTGCACCATGTTCATCCACCGTCTTCGCGTCAAATGTGGCAGGGATCAGCGGTGTCCAGATCGGTCCTGGTGCCACTGCGTTGACACGAATTCCTTTGTCCGATAAATTTAATGCCAATGAACGTGTAAAGCTTGTGATCGCCCCTTTTGTCGCGGAGTAATCAAGCAAACCAGGTGATCCGTTATAGGCTGTTATCGAAGAAGTATTGACTATGCAGTCGCCTTTTTTCATATGTGTAATGGCAGCTTTGGACATAAAGAACAACCCAAAGAAGTTCGTTTCAAATGTTTCCTTCAACTGCTCTTCCGTAATGTCTTCGATAGATTTTTGCGGGAACTGTTTACCGGCATTGTTAACTAGTATATTGAGTTCGCCAAAGTCTTCTATCACTTGGCGGATCAGTTGTTTACAGTTTTGATCGCTGCTAATATCCGTTTGATATTTTTTTGCTTTACCACCGTATTTCTCGATTAATTCAATTGTTTTATCGGCATCCTCATCTTCCTGATCAGCTAAATATGCGATGGCGACGTTCGCACCTTCTTTCGCATAGGCAACCGCGACGGCTCGTCCAATTCCGCTGTCGCCGCCTGTGATTAGTGCAGTTTTTCCTTTGAGTTTATCGGCACCTTTGAAATTCGGGTCATCGTAAATTGGCGCGGGGTCCATCTTTTCCTCGACACCGGGCTGTGTAGATTGTGTCTGTCCTGAAATGTTGTCGTCGATTTTTTCGTATGGGTTTTGGCTCATGTAATATCCTCCTCAATACATAGTTACCAAAAGTATTCCCCGATTGCTCATGACCAAACATTCAAATGTCCGGTATAAAATTAATCCAAGCGGTGTTTTTGCGTGTTATAATAAAGTCGTGTAGTACTATATAACAGCTAAGGAGCGTGTCTTCGTGAACTTTCAACCTTCCAAAAAAATGTCCATATTCTCACCAGCAATCTTTGGTGACTTAAAAGCAGCTGCTGAGTTAAAAAAAGCAACAGGCGCGCAAGTCGTCGATTTGAGTCTCGGCAGCCCGGATCTTCCGCCTGACGAGCGTGTACGTCAAGCGTTGTCTGAGCATAGCGCGTTGGCCTCATCTTACGGTTACACACTGGGAGGGACGAAGCGATTCCATGAAGCCGTCGCAAATTATTACAAACGACGCACAGGTGTCATCATCAATCCCGATACAGAAATTCTGCAGACAATGGGTTCACAGGAAGGTCTCGTTCATTTACCTTTCGCATTCTGTGACGAAGGAGATTACGTCCTAACAACGAATCCTGCCTACGTCGCCTATGACGCAGGGATCAAACTAGCAGGCGCAGTGCCTTATTACATGCCATTACTTGCGGAAAACGACTTCTTGCCTAATCTGAATGAAGTCCCGGAAGACGTGCTGAAAAAGACTAAACTACTTATCCTAAACTTACCAGGAAACCCAGTACCGGCAATGCCAAGTGAAGCCTTTTTTGAAGAAGTTGTAGCGTTCGCAAAGAAACACGAAATTATCGTGCTTCATGACGCAGCGTATTCGGAATACTATTTCACTGGCGACCGTCCAGCAAGTTTCCTCACAACACCTGGCGCAATGGAAGTCGGTTTGGAAATCAACTCGCTGTCAAAAAGCTTCAGCTTGGCTGGCGCACGGATTGCTTACTTCGTCGGAAATGCAGAAATGATCAAAGTGATACGCGAACTGAAATCCAACCTCGACTATGGAACATTCGGACCAATCCAAGAAGCAGCCATTGTGGCACTCGATAACGGTGAAGAAATCACGGATCGCCTACGCGCCGAGTTCTCTAAACGCCACCACGCGTTAATGGACGGACTCGCATCACTAGGCTGGGAAACGACCCCATCTGAAGGCGGTATGTTCGTCTGGGCGAAGTATCCATACGACATCGCCGACATAGAATTCGTCTTTGAAGTTATTAAACAAGCGGGCGTCGTCATGGTACCTGGCAGCATCTTCGGTACCGCAGGAAAAGGTTACGTCCGCCTTGCCCTCGTGCAAAAAGTCGAATTGATTGAACAAGCGATTGAACAGCTTAGAAAATTATCGATTGTTAGCGTGTAAATAAAAAAAGGGAGAGCGGTTTTTATGCTCTTCCTTTTTTTGTAATCAAAGAAATGGTTCAAAATCAATTCGATACAAGACGTCTACTGCATACATTATGTTACTACCGCAAAATATTAATAGAAACGTAACAGAGAGAGGAGGGGATACGATGACCGAACATAAAAAGGACCGAAGCTACCAGAAAGACAACAGAATTCAACCCCGTAGAAAAAAGCAGAGTATTGTAATCTGGAGTGTTGTCGCGACAGCCACCGTGATGTTTTTTCTACTCGTGTTACCATTGTTGCAAGAGTCGAATACGGAAAATGAAAAGGTTGTACCAGCCATAGGTCTTTATGAAGATCTAGAAAATTTACAACTCAAGGTGTTACAAGAAAAACCGTTAGAAGATGGAAAAATCGAATACTTAATTGAAATAAATAATGACACCAATAGGGTAATTCACCAGCCTACATTAATCTTCAGTTTCGAAGTGAAACTAGAGAAAGGTTGGGCAGAAAACCCCTTCAAGTACTCAACTGACCTTGGACTGCAAATTGAACCGGGACAAAAAATGAAAGTACCGCTTGCAGTGAATGTAAGTCTACTCAACAAGGAGACGATCGATACTAATCACGTTATGCTTGAATTGAGAGGCTATCTGGATGAACTAGAGCTTGAAAATCTATTTCATACGGGACAATCAATCAGTAATGTTAAAGGCGATAAACAATGGAAGAAGCTATAACTAAGCTAAAACCACTCTATAAAAAGAGTGGTTTTAGCTTTTTTAAATAGGATGTAACGAAACTAAAAAAATTCAGTCTACTCTACTACATACTAAATAAAAGGAGATGAAAATTATGAATACAGGTAGATGGCTCATAGTGTTAGGTGCAGCTGGAACGATTGGAATCCTAGTGCTAATCAGTTTCCTGTTCTGGCCTAAAGTAGGCATCACATCGATGAAGTCCGTGCTCGCGGGTCAGTCGCTACATGTTTACTTTACGGATTCAGTGAGAGGAAACTTGGATGCTTCGCAGTTTCACGTGACGAAAAGTAATAAGAGAACTCCGGCCAAGCTGGCGTACGGAAATGAAAAGAAATCATTGCAAGTAGGGGAGCTGCAACCGGGAGACTATACATTGCATATTCCAGCGAATAGTTTTGGCATATGGAAACGCGCAGAAGACCAAGCGCTTTCATTCACCGTCCTCGAATCCGTACAGCCTGTCACTTCTATGAAAGAAATAGAGAACTTCTTTGAGCGGGTGAAACCTCAGGGACGCAGTGAAATTATGGAGGAGTCTTCTTCGGAAGATAAAGCTTCTGGCGGTGGTAACGATCATTCACAAACCAATCAACAAGTAGCCGGAGTAGATGAAGCGGATACTGTCAAAACAGACGGTGATTTCCTCTACGATGTCCTAAATGGTGAAGGACTTATAATCACGGATATCCGCAATCCAAACGAGATGGTCCGTGCCAGCAAGACCGACTTCACGGATGGGTTCTATGCGAACCAACTGTATGTAGATCAAGACAAAGTCGTATTAATCGGAGGCCAAAGTCTAGACGCATCGACGTCCAATATGGATTCGAACATGACTGAAGATCGCATGATGCCAACGCAGCAAATGTCCGTCATTCGTGTCTACGACGTCACAGACCGCACGAATCCGAAACTCATTCGCGAAACAGGTGCAGAAGGCTACGTCATCGGGACACGAAAAATTGGCCGATTTGTCTATATGATCACGAACAATCAACCATTCCTTTGGTATGATCATCCAACTCCGGTAGAAGATCAGCTAGTACCAAAAGTCTATGATTCTATATCCAATCAAAAAGTACAACCGCTCACACTCGCTAAAATCTCGATTTTGCCAGGCGCGATGGAATCTTCCTACTCGGTCATCACGACACTCGATATCGAGTCGGATGAAAAAGGTGGGATGAATACGAAAGCTTATCTTGGCAGCGGCGAACAACTGTACATGTCTGAAGATCATCTGTACTTGACGTCTACAAACTACCAAGATAGTCAGCAAAGCACTAGCGAAATTTTCAAATTCAGCCTGGACAAAACGCACGTTCATTTCCAGCAAACGGCACAACTAAAAGGGACGATCTTAAATCAGTTTTCTATGGATGAGCATAACGGCTATTTTCGTACAGTCACAACAGAAGGTAATCTCTGGGACGAACGCAATAAAGCGAAGAACCATCTATTCATCCTCGACGAAAATATGAAACAAGTTGGTTCAGTCGAAAATCTGGCAGTCAATGAACGCATTTATTCCGCACGATTCCTTGGAGACAAAGCGTATATGGTAACGTTCCGTGAAACAGATCCACTATTCGTCATGGACGTTGCGGACCCGAATAACCCGAAAGTACTCGGCGAACTGAAAATTCCTGGCTTCAGCAACTACTTGCATCCGCTTGATGAAGGCCATTTAATCGGCTTCGGCTATGAAACAATCGCGAAGAAAAATCCACAAGGCGGCGCGCCCATCATCCAAACAGGCGGCATGAAAATCTCAGTGTTCGACGTAACAGATTTTGCGAATCCCAAAGAAACCGCATCTGAAGTCATCGGAGGGCAAGGGACCTATTCCTCAGTCCAGCACGATCATCACGCGTTGTTCATCCATCCAAACCGCAACTTATTCGGTTTCCCGATTTCAGTGTATGAGCAATCCAAGCGTGAAAACATTCTAGATCTACAAAGCTCTGGCGCAATGATCTACGAAATCACAGCTGAACATGGTATCGTTAAGGCAGCTGATCTAACCAATCGCATGACAAATAACTACATGGACTGGGAAAAAGAAATCCAACGTCTAGTGTATAGTGGCAATTCCCTTTACACGATTTCCGTAAATGAAGTAAACAGCTACACATTAGACCGATTCACACCGCTGGATACGTTAGAAAGAGCTAGCTACACATCGGACAGTGTACCCCCCGTGAATCGATAGAAAAATAAGGCTTGAGCGCTCACTAGTATTGGTGGGCGCTCATTTATTTTGTCGAGCGCTCTATCGTGGCCGCCATCCGCTCAATGAAGCTGGTCGAGCGCTCTATCACATTCGCTATCCGCTCAATCTATCCATCCAAGCGCTCTATCACATCCGCTATCCGCTCAATCCACCCAACCAAGCGCTCTATCCCATTCGCCATCCGCTCAATCCATCCAACCAAGCGCTCTATCCCGTTCGGCATCCGCTCAATCCATCCAACCAAGCGCTCTATCCCATTCGCCATCCGCTCAATCCACCCATCCAAGCGCTCTATCACGTTCGCCATCCGCTCTATACTTCCCACACAGTCCGCCCAGCCCCACCCCGCATACCAATCAAAAGGTTGTCTTTTCACCTCTCGTACAGTAAGCTGTAATCAAACGCACTAAGACTAACCACAACTGAACAAGATAGACAAAAATGGAGCCCTTTCTTTATGAAAGGAGCTCCATCTAATTTGATAGCGATACTTTATTTAATTTCGATTTGCTCAGCCGGCATTGGCATTCCGATGAAATGACCTTGCATAGCATCGATGCCCATCTCTTTCAGCAATTCAAATTGCTGTTCATTGCTAACGCCTTCTGCAATTGTATACAAGTTGATCTTCTTGGAAAGTTGGATCAGTCCTTCGATCAATTTCTGCGTCTTCGGATTGCTCAATAACGCATCGATAAAGACGCGGTCAATTTTGACGCTGGAGATCGGTAAATGCTGCAAGTAACGCAACGATGCATATCCTGAACCGAAATCATCGAGAGTGAACTGTAAACCGAGGTTTTGTAGTTCGGACATTTGTGCTAGTACGGATTGTTCTTCTTCCGCTTTAAGCGCAAATTTCTCCGTAAACTCAAGATGCACTTTATTTGCGGGGCAACCTGTTTCATTTAAGATGGAGATTAATCGGTCTTTCCATTGTGGATTCAAAGATTCACGAATAGAAGAGTTGATGGAAATACTCATATCATTCCCGGCGCGATGCCATTTCGTTACGAACGTCATCGCTTCTTCTGCCACATATGCACCGACTTCTTCGATCAAGCCGTTTTCTTCTGCAATCGGAATCAATTCGTCGGGACTGATGACGCCAAGATCTTCATCCTCCCAACGAACGAGCGCTTCATAGCATGTAATTTTCTCGCTAGCCACATCATATTGCGGTTGATAAGCTACATGCAATGAATTGCGATCTAGTGCTGTCAGCATCTTGCGGTCAATTTCCAAACGGCGGTTCAGAATTTTATGGGACTCAGCAGACAGTGAAGCAATCCGTCCACCACCTTGACTAATGACATCATCTGCGGCAGTCATCGCAACTTTGTATAGTTGCGTGTATGTTTTCTGGTCTTCAGGGAAACGTACAATCCCACCACTGATCGAAAGTGTTTGCGCATTGTGGCTGAGGTAGATCGGCTGTTGCTTTAAGAAATCATAGAATCCTTGAATATACCAATCGCCGAAAGCTGTCAGCACAACAAAGCTATTCGTATCGATACGTGCAATCGGATTATCTTGGAAATAACGTTTTAATCGATTGGTAAATTCTTGAATCAGCTGCGTCTCAGTTTCTTGGGATTGCAGCTCTTTCATAGTGAAGTAATGATCGATCGTCAAATAGACAAATGAAAAATGGTTAGCATTTGCGATGTATTCGTTCACTACTTGTTCTAGCTTATGGCGGCTCATGAGTCCTGTTTCTACATCAATGAATGCAATGTCTCCTAAGCGTTCCTGCAAACGAACATCTTCCGTAATATCTAGCTCCAAGAAAAATACGGATTGCAGTTCTCCGAAGTCGGAGAGGGTAGGGACAGCGAGTGTATTCACATAGAATGATTCACCTTTGCGAGACATTTTTTCTATTTTACCCGCCCATGTTTTCCCTGACAGCAAACAATCCCAAATGGAGTTCGCTATTTCCTGGCTTTCAGGTTGATCCGAAAACATTTGCCAGAAAGATTTTCCTAAAATGCGTTTAGGTGTCCAACCACTGACGGTTAGGTAGTTTTGATTGGCGTAGGTGATTAGACCATCGCCATCCGTATGTGTAACTAATTGGTATTTACTTAGACTATCGACTAGTGCCTGATATCTGCTCGTCTCTAGTAACGGAATTGTATGCATAAAGGTACTCCTTTCCAATTCTACTATATAACTATTATAAATGAAGTTTCAGTGTTGTCCATGACTCATGTGTGAATTTTATACTATATGACTAAAAAGACAAGAAATTAGTTAGGGGTGACAGATCATGTTGCGATTAAAAGGAATTATCATGATTATTATAGGTTCTATGTTATGGGGCGCTACGGGGCCTATGATGGAGTGGATTTTGAACCATAGTGAAATGTCCGTTTCGATGATGTTAATCCTACGTTTGTCGATCGCGGGTGGCGTGTTGCTATTATTATTGAAAGCAAAAGGTATACAGGTCGGTCGTCCTATGAGGCAAAAGTTGTGGTTGCGTAAAATGGTGATGTTCGGCGTTATCGGGATGCTCGGTGTACAGTTTGGATTCGTTCAAACCATCGCACATAGTGACGCAGTAGTCGCAACATTATTCCAGTTCGTTGCACCGGTCTACATCATCATTCTGCTTTCAATATTTCAGAAATCCTTCCCGCCAGGCAGCCAAGTAATCGGTATGGTCATTGCGTTATTCGGCTTGATCTTGCTCTTGACAAATGGTTCATTCTCGAGCATTTCATTAGATACGACCGCAATTGTGTGGGGGATAATTGTGGGATTTGCCTTCACTTTCTACACACTATATCCGGTAGTTCTTATGGCGGAGTGGGGTGTATTACTCGTCGTCGGCTGGGGAATGTTCATTGGCGGTATGACTTTATTCATTATCAACTTGCCGATGTTCTTCATGAATCTTGGTGTTTTGCTTGACGGTCCAGCGATGGGTATGTTGTTACTCGTCATTATTATGGGAACACTTGCATTCATCATGTTCCTGCAAAGTATGAACTATATTTCACCTGTTGAAACGAGCGTGCTTTCCAGTTTCGAACCGCTTACAGCGATGATAGTCTCCGTATTCTGGCTAGGTCAGGCAATGGGTGTCTGGCAACTAACTGGCGCGGCCATCATGCTGGTGGGGGTTGTCTGGTTATCCATCGGCGGTAATCGCAAGAAGAATAGCGCTCCGTTCCCAGATCCTATTCAAGAGTACGACCATAGCGAGGTATAGCTTTTCGCCTGTACACACTGTATTCCTATATGACATAATGAAAGGAAAGACAGCAAGTAAAGGGTGTTTTAGATGAAAACGGTTTTCCGCTATGCACTACCTTATAAATGGCCAATGTTCATCGCCATTTTACTCATGTTACTTGAACTATCGGTCGAATTAATTCAGCCATTGCTGATCGGTAGAATTATAGATGAAGGAATTATGAAAGAAGACTTGAACACCGTTCTGATTTGGGGGAGTGTCATGATGGCACTCGCCTTTATAGCGCTCTTTACGGGCGTCGTCAATTCCTATTTCGCTGCACATGCCGCGCAAAGTTTCGGCTATGATCTCAGACAAGCTTTGTTTCGGCGCGTCCAGACGTTTTCGCTAGCGGCATTTTTGCGCTTTCCGACATCTAGTCTCATTACACGTTTGACAAGTGATGTGACGCTTGCCCAAACCGCGCTCTTCATGGGGTTACGAATTATGGCCCGCGCACCGTTAATGGCACTCGGCAGTCTGATTATGGCATTCGTCGTCAGTCCGAAACTCGCAGTATTCTTACTAATTGGTTCACCGTTCCTAGCTGTATTCCTCGTCGTCATGGCGCGCAAAGGTGTACGTTTATTCGGGCAAGTTCAACGCCGTTTGGACGGTGTCAATCAACTCGTACAAGAAAATTTACAAGCGGTTCGTCTCATTAAAGCCTATTTACGAGGTGTTTTTGAAACGAACCGTTTTTCCAAAGCGGCAAGTGCACTGAAAAAAGATAGTGTCCATGCGATGCGCTTAATGGAACTAATTTTACCCGTGTTACTGTTCATCATGAACGTCAGCTTCATGGCGGTGCTTTGGTTCGGTGCAGACGAAGTCCGCAACTCCAATATGCCTGTCGGAGACGTCGTAGCGGTCGTCAACTACACGATGAGAATGACAAGCGCTTTTTCAATGTTCTCCTTTTTAATCGTCATTTTCTCGCGCGCAAAAGCGTCTTCCGATCGGATGGAAGAACTGCTAGTTGCCGATGGTGATCTCGAAAAGCTAGAGATAGCTGACAATTGCCAACAAGATGCTGTTTCAGTTCGTTTTGAGCACGTCTCATTCCGTTATCCAGGAACGACTGAAGATGTGCTTAGAGACGTGTCGTTTGAAATTCCAGCGGGTGAGAAGCTTGTCATTATGGGGGCTACCGGTTCCGGTAAATCCACGATGCTTCAACTACTCCCGCGCATGTTCACGGCGACGGAAGGTACTGTGTGGATCGATGGCAAAAACATAGCCGACTGGCCGCTTAACACATTACGAAACTTGATCGGTTATGTGCCGCAGCAATCAATGCTCTTTACAGGTACGATCAGCGATAATCTGTCGTGGGGTAAACCGGATGCCATTGCGAATGAAATCGAAGAGGCCGCTAAAAAAGCACAAATACATTCGTCTGTCATGAACTTTATGGATGGCTATAAAACACGTGTCGGGCAGCGCGGCGTGAATTTATCTGGCGGTCAAAAACAGCGCTTGTCTATTGCTCGCGCATTGATTCGTAAGCCCTCCTTACTGGTTTTGGATGATAGCACGAGTGCACTCGACGTCAAAACCGAATCGTCATTATGGGACGCATTGCAGGAAGAAAATACGACGATGCTGATCGTCACGCAAAAAATCCAAACCGCTCAAATTGCTGATGCGATTTTATTATTATCAGATGGTGAGATTGTGGGCTATGGCACGCATGAAGAGTTACTTCAAACGTCTGCCTTCTATCGGGAAATTGCAAAATCGCAACAGAATGGGGGAGTGGCATGATGCGAAAACCTTTCGGCTATGAACCAATTATTCGGAAAGAGGATTTATCAAAAGTTCAGCGTAAAAAAGTTCAGAAAGCGGGCGACTGGAAATCCGTACTTGCACGCATTTGGCGTTTGATCGATCAACAACGAGGTTTACTAATCGCAGTCATGACTCTCGTATTAATCAGTTCAGCCCTAGCGCTAATTGGCCCATTGATGATTGGAAAGATTATCGACGATTTCATCATTCCGAAAAAAGTGGACGGGCTCAGTATGCAGATTGGCTTATTACTGCTCGTGTATGCAGGCTTCTCATTGTCTACTTATTTCCAAAACTACTGGATGGTCGGAATTGCACAGCAAACGGTTTATCGTCTGCGCACGCAATTATTCGGCCATTTACAGAAGTTGCCCATTCGATTTTTCGATAAGCGGCAGCACGGTGAATTAATGAGTCGCGTGACGAACGATATCGAGAATGTCAGTCAAACGCTGAACTCTTCGTTGATCCAAGTGTTTTCAAGTGTACTGACACTGGTCGGTACGGTATCAATTATGCTGTATCTCAGTCCGTTATTGACGTTGCTAACTATGATCATCGTACCTTTAATGTTCATTGCCATGCGCTGGATTACTCGTCGCACGGGGATTTTATTTAAAGAGCAACAACGCGCAATCGGTGAATTAAATGGGATGATTGAAGAAACGATTTCTGGTCAACGTGTCGTCAAAGCGTTCTCACAGGAACAGAATGTCATGGAAGAGTTCGCGCAAAAAAGCGAACGCCTTCGTACAGCGGGTTTTTGGGCGCAGACATATTCAGGCTTCATTCCAAAAGTCATGAACACACTTAATAATATGTCGTTCGCGATAGTTGCGGGGGTTGGCGGACTGCTGGCGGTGACAGGATATGGTGGCGTAACAGTCGGAACGATTGTTATTTTCAGTGAGTACGCAAGGCAATTCACGCGACCGCTGAACGATTTGGCCAATCAATTTAATACCGTACTTTCCGCCATTGCAGGAGCGGAGAGAGTGTTTGCCATAATGGATGAGCCGGTGGAAAAAGACGAGGCAACGCAGCAGATCGAAACATTATATGGCGATGTCGAGTTCCGCAATGTGACGTTTGGTTATGAAGAGGAAGCGATTATTAAGAACCTTAGCTTCCATGTTCAATCTGGTGAAACCGCAGCCTTTGTTGGTGCAACAGGAGCAGGGAAGACGACGATCATGCAACTACTGTCACGCTTTTATGAAGTAGACAGCGGCCAAATTCTGCTCGACGGCATCGCGATCGACGAACTGCCACGCCATACGGTGCGTAGCCAAATGGCCTTCGTCTTGCAAGATCCGTTCTTGTTCGAGGCGACAGTGCGCGAAAATATTCGCTACGGCCGACTTGACGCAACGGATGAAGAAGTGGAAGAAGCTGCAAAAAAAGCTAATGCCCATAGCTTCATCTGCAAACTGTCGTCCGGCTATGACACGGTGCTAACAGCAGGTGGCGAGGAGATATCGCAAGGACAAAAACAACTATTGTCCATAGCTCGTGCTCTAGTAGCGGATCCAACCTTGTTGTTACTCGACGAAGCCACTAGTAGCATCGATACAGTGACGGAGCTCGCGATTCAAGAAGCGTTGGAGCGTCTCATGGAAGGACGAACAAGCTTCGTCATCGCCCACCGTTTGAACACGATTAGACAAGCAGACAAAATCTTCGTACTGGCAGATGGCGAGCTACTCGAATCCGGCAGCCACGATGAACTGCTGAAACGCAAAGGCGTGTTCTATGGGATGCTGAATAATGAAGGGGAGGAAACTGTCGATCACAGCCTTCCGCTTACGATTGACTAGTGAAGTTTTCCAATGGTGATGAGTGGAGTTAAAAACCTTACTTCTTTGTCTATGAAATTGAATAATTACAACATGAACGAGCATCGCATGTAGCGGTGCTTTTTCTTTTTTTGAATAAACTTAATTAGAATAATTTGGTAAATATATGTATACCTGTAGTATAGTAACTGAAAGAGTGGAAGCAGAAGGTTTAAACATAGTTAATTGAATTCAAGGCATTGGAGAAAAGTGGAGCTCTTACACTTCATGGACGTATATATAGTAGAACTATGATTGTTCAAGAATCAAGTCAAAGCCAAATAGAGGAAGAGTCATTTTGATAAAAAGGGGGATTTTTATGAGAAGGTTCTTTCATTACTTCGGTTGGACAATGGTGATAGGAATTATTATTTATATAGGTGCTAAATATTAGTTCATGTTGAAACAAGAATACATGAAGAACTATGAAGCCCTATCATTTGTTTGGTTTTCATCAATTTATCCTATTGGTATTGGAATGTTGCTTAAGTTGCCAAAACTTATAAATGAAATTATAGAAAATAGACAATGGACCTTTGATTGGGCTAAATTCATGGGGGTTGGGTTGCCATCTCTTGGTGTATTATCTATAAGTATATTAATATTTACACCAGCAGGGGAGAATATTATTCCGTTTGTACCAGAAATAATGTATTCGGGAAATTCAACCATTCAAACAATGGCTGGTGTGGTGTTTGGCTTTATTTTGTTAGATAGTGTAAAGAAATAATGAGTTGTATGTAAATTAACAGGTGTTGTTGTTGAAGAAGTGTTGTGCCTGAAACGGATAAAACCGTTGTATAAACTATGATCATTTAATCTAAGAATTCATGCCATTTAGGACGAATGCTTTAAAGAACACGAAATGAAGGGTTGCTTGAATTGTTCCAAATGTTTTTACTTACCTATTGCTTAAATGTACATTGATATTTGTGACAATTAGTGCAAAAGGGATTCAAGAAATCAGTATGACTCCACTTTGGATATTTAATATATTTGTGCTTTTCGTGTGTTCAGTATTAGGTAGCCTCTGTATCAGGTATTGTATTAAAAAGGAAAAATGTAAGAAGGATTATTCAGTAATAGGGTACAGTTGTGGAAGATGATTTAATCCGGAATAGGGCCATTTAGAGCCGAAAGGGGGGATGTTTTGTTAAACATTTTCTTAGGATTAATAATTTTTATATCAATTATCTTTCTTTTACTCGGAATAAAGAGAAAATCCAGATTAACTATATTTTTTTGTGCTATCGCTTTTATTGCTCCTTTACTTTATTTGGGCTTCAGAAATTGGATAGTTTTGTTGCCATTAGTTCCCGCAATATCATTTGTGGTCTCAGATTTAGTAATTAAAAAAAGGGATTCTGCACAAGGGTAGTGGGCATGGCTTTAGATATACCATTTCGTAAACGGGTGCTTTAATTGAAGAAGGATTACAGGATTGATCAAACTTGTTTATAAAAGAATAATTTAATTGAATATATTAAGAGCGTGTTTTGAACAATCTTTTTTCAAACACGCTCTTTCTTTTTATCCGTTTATCAAGGTTATTAGTATCAATTTGCTCAAACTTTATTTTAAAGTCACACAATAGCCGAGCACTAAATGAGATGAATTGATACAAAATCCAAGCTTTGCTGCATCTTCAAGTGAACGAATGGCGACGCAAAGTAGCACCGATTAATACGTGGCTGAAACTAATTGCAGAGGGATTTAGGCACATTATACGTATTTCTTTAATAGTAATCATTACGATTTATATTGACGACAATAAAACTTATATATATAATTACAAAACGTAATGATTACGATTTAGAAAAGAGGTATGAGTAATGAAGGGTACAAAAGTACAATGGCTAAGTATACTAACAGTGAGCTCGATACTTGTAGGGTGTCAAGCTGCAGATTCAAAAGAGGAGATTACTAGTAGTGAAGCGTTAACGACAACGCAAGCATTTGATAGTCATTCACATGAAAGTGATCACAATCACGCACACGATGAAGAAACAGAAAAAATTTACGCTGGATATTTTGAAGATAGCCAAGTACAAGAGCGCTCGCTTTCTGATTGGGAAGGGGAGTGGCAATCTGTGTATCCATATTTACTAGACGGAACGTTAGATGAGGTATTTGCTCATAAAGTGCAACAGAAAGAAGATATGACAGTGGAAGAATATAAAGCGTATTACGATGTAGGGTATAAAACGGATACTGAGCGTATCGTAATTCAAGGGAATAATGTGACGTTTTTCAACAATGGAGAGGCTTATAAAGGTGAGTATCAATCCGATGGATACGAAATTCTCACATATGAAGCAGGGAATAAAGGGGTAAGATATATATTTAAATTGGTAGAACCAACGAAAGGGATTCCTCAGTATATTCAATTTAGTGATCATAGTATCTCGCCAAATGATGCGGATCATTACCATTTGTATTGGGGTGAGGATCGCAAAGCTTTATTAGAGGAAGTAATTAATTGGCCTACATTTTACCCATCAGAATTAGACGGACATACGATCGCACATGAGATGATGGCACATTAACTTTTCCGTTTATGGCAGTATTCCATTTTAAAAGTATGTATAAAACCTTCTGCCTGGAAGCTGTGAATTACTCTTCACTGCGTAAATTCGGACAAAGTATACTTCTTAGCAAACAAAAGACATTGAAGTAGACGAAAAAAAGCTGAAAACGTTCACGCGTTTTCAGCTTTTTTGTATACCCTTATATTGAAGAAACGGAGGCGATTGTGTAATAACAGGTTTCGATACCATAAAAAAATACTATTCCTTATTGAACTAACGGGGTGCGTTTATGGGAGTAAGGTCAGAAGCACTCAGTTAGTTGATCGGAGTGAATTGTAGCGAGAAGGAGCGCATCTTTGCAGTTGGGGTATGGTTCACCGCCCCCCCATAGGACACGCGTCCGGCTGCAACGCAGCCCAACGAGTTCCAACTACAACTGTCAATTAGTAGCGGATTCCGTACAATTTTTCTATTATTTACTTATAATAGTAATATAAAGGCATGAAAAACCGCTAATTCATAAAAATTAGCGGTTTTTTCATGCCTTATTTTGAATCAGTAATCAGAATGGTTTACAAAACCTGTATAAATAGCTCGTTCCACGTTATTACTTCTTCTCATCAATGTGAAGAGTCTTGCCGTCTGCAAACTCTACATCCAACTTAAACTCATCATACCCATCGAGACCGTACCACTGTAAAATGCGATCAATCGCTTCATCTTTAGTAGTTCCGTTATCAATCAAAATCTCCATAAACATCTTATGCATATCGTCAATCGCTTCATTGCCTTCGAGATTCACTTCCTGGAACTCATTGACATACTCTGCATCACCAGGTTTTACATCCTCATAATCCGTCTCGATTTTCTTATCGTCTTTCTTGATCGTTAAATCGAAATCCGTGAAGCCGTAGCCGTCACCTGTGTTCATTGTACTGCCTTCATCCTCGCCTTCAATGCTGACCGCAGCGTCATTGTCCGGTGCCTTGTCTTTTGACGAGCAACCTCCGAGAAGTAAAATAGATGAAACCCCTGCAATAGATAATATTCGTAGTAATGACATAAGCGCCACCCTTTCTAAAGTGTATACTACTTGTATTATCACCTTAAAACAGTAAACTTAAACAAAAAAACGGATCTCTTTGTAGGTAGGAGAGAAGGATAATTAGCGATACTTACGCTCCAAGATCGAACCGAGCATCTGTCGAATAGGTAAGACTTGTCCGCTTGGTAGTCGAACTTTTCCATGATAATAGCCGACATATTGAGTAATCGACATCTTTCTAACAAGATAGTGATCGAGCGTTGGGCATTGGAAGAATGGTTTAAATGTCAATTGGATATTATCCGAAAATTTCGTATGTATTTTCCAAGCACTTTTCGGGTCTTTTTTATCGCTCTTGAATACTACATCCTCGTGGAACTTATGCATTGCGCCTTCCACAAAAACAGCATTTTCCGTTAATCCCGTACCATCCGTCCAATGGCCGCCGAAATTCAAGCCGATTCGTTTACCGCTTGTACGTTGAGAGGCCATTGCCCAATCCCAATTCGTTCCGGCATGCCACACACCACGACCAAAATCGTGGACCGCGAAACTATAATACGGATTAAAATCATAGCGTCGATCGCCAACGCGAACATATCCGCCAGTCGGCATAATAGAGTGTTTGGAGGTGAAATGGAATGAATCTCGACTTCTCGGGATGACCACATTCAAAGATTCATCTTTCTCGGGATGAATAATATGCAAATCTGCATGCAATACTTCATTGTCGAAATCAGGAATGATCACGGACAAATGCGTTTCGCCTTGCATATGGACGAGTTGAATCGTAATATCGTCATGAACAAACTTAATACTTTCTAGTGCCTCTTCAGGCATTTTTATACGTCTTCCAAAAGGTAGGGTTACATGTTTTTCATAGAAACGCTGTGTTTCATAGTTGAGTATGTAAACTAGACAAATAACTTTATGATCTAAGTGTACAATCGAGGCAGTCAATAAGACCTCTTCCCCATAGATGCACCAATTATTCCAGCGCTTCTTTTTCATAAACTGTCCTCTTAGATTGCTCCTCACTAAAGGGCTGCGTGCGTATCCTATTGATTCAGGATTCAGAAGTCCCTTGGAGTCACACAGAGACACAGTTTCAGTCAACTCTCTTTCTTCATGCTGCATGCCGTTAACCACCTTTCTTGCCTATTGTCTTTTAAACGAACAGTTGATATACTCTATATTGTATCAGATATGAGGGGCATTAGCTCAGCTGGGAGAGCGTTGCGCTGGCAGTGCAAAGGTCAGGGGTTCGAGCCCCCTATGCTCCATTAAGATAATAGCGGCAGTTCTTGAGAGAAATCTCCAAGAACTGTTGCTTTTTTTATTTAAAACGATACTACTCATACTATACTCCCCTTTACCGTACGCAATAAAACTATTTACTATTGTATAATTATTCATTCTAGCGTATATTAAATAATATAGGAAGTAACCGTTATAAGATCTTGTCCAATATATGTAGTATGCAAGCAAACGTATACATATACTTGTAGACAGTTGTAAGTCAGTATCTTATAATTGTGTTAATTTAGAATATTTATACTAGTGAAGAGAGAGAAGGGGAAATGTATGAAGAAGATGTTTACAGCACTATTACTAATCCTAGTCTTGGTCGTTGCGGGATGTAGTAGTAACGATGGAGGAGCAGGATCAACAGAGAAGTCCACGTTAAAGAATATTAAAGACAACAAGAAATTGGTGATCGGAATTGCACCAGGTTATTTCCCTTTTGAAATGAAAAGCATTGACGGCGGATTTGTCGGCTACGATATCGATTTAGCAAACGCGGTAGGTGAAGCGCTAAATACAGAAGTGGAATTTAAACAATTCGCATTTGATGGCTTAGGACCTGCTTTGCAAATAGGTGATGTGGATATGGTCATCGCGGGTATGACGATTCGTGGAGACCGTGCACTATCCATTAGCATGTCGAATCCTTACTATAAAACAGGTCAGGCGATCATGGTGCCAGCTGCGAGCAAAGGTATCAAATCATGGGAAGAGCTTGATGTTAAAGGTAATAAAATTGCTGTAGGTATCGGGACTACGGGCGCACTGCTTGCAAAGTCTCAGTTCAAAAATGCGGAAGTAGTAGATTACGAAGATTTCCCGTTGGCAGCTACGACAATGGGTTCAGGACAGGCTGATGCAGTGGTGTATGATGAACCTGCTATTGCTGTATGGCGCTTAGAACACGAAGGAGAAGTTCATCAGCTCGAAGGTTTGCTTTCAGCTGAAAACTTAGGGATTGCAGTGAAGAAAAATGATTTTGAAACGATTCAATGGTTGAATTCATTCTTGCATAGCTATGTTGATAGCCCGGAAGAATTGGAATCAAGAAGTCGCTGGTTTGAGGAAAGCGACTGGCTAGATAAGGTTTCGGGAGAATAATATGGGCGGCTATGAATATGACTTCAGTGTAATATCGCAAAATATGGATATCTTTATTGAAGGGGCGCTGAAAACACTCGAAATTTCAGCAATCGCATTATTGCTGGCTATTCCGCTCGGTATTATCATCGGAATGGGCCGGATTTCCCGCAATAGATTCATCCGTATTCTTTCCTCAGCCTATGTAGAAGTCATGCGCGGTGTGCCGTTGCTAGTACTGCTTATTTGGATTTTCTTTGTGCTCGGTCAATTTTTAAAACTCGGTTCCTATTGGGCATCGATTATTGGTCTAGCTGTCTTTACGGCAGCATTCATTGCAGAAATCGTTCGTTCAGGAATACAAGGTGTGCCAAGAGGTCAGATGGAAGCGGCTCGTTCGTCAGGTATGACCTACTGGCAGGCAATGCGTTTGATCGTCTTACCACAAGCATTCCGACGAGTTTTACCGCCACTTGCTTCACAATTCATCATGCTAATTAAAGACTCATCTTTGATTTCGGTCATCGGTGCGACGGAATTGACGTTGAACGCGAAGAACCTCGTTGCCACTAGTATGCGTTCCATTGAAGTATGGACATTCATAGGTTTCGTTTACTTTGCCATGACGTTCACGTTATCCATGATCATTCGTGCGATCGAACAAAAGTTATTAGCGAGAGAAAATTCATGAAGTTCGATGTGAAGGAGTGCCAGATATGATTTCTATAAAACATGTGAATAAAACATTCGGTATGAACCAAGTGCTGACAGATGTCACGCTTGAAGTGCCTAAATCAAACGTTGTGGCCATCATTGGCCCAAGTGGAGCAGGGAAGTCTACATTAATTCGCACGATCAATGCGCTCGAGCCGATCGATAACGGAGAAATTGTTGTAGACGGAATTTCCATCCACGATAAAAAAGTGAATATTAATAAAGCACGTTCTGAAATCGGGTTCGTTTTCCAAAGCTTTAATCTTTATCCTTTCCTCACAGCGTTGCAAAACGTCACGCTTGCGCCCATCAATGTAAAAGGATTAAGCAAAAGTGCAGCGGAAGAGCGAGGGAAGGAGTTGCTGACTTCACTCGGCCTTGGCGATAAATTCGACGCGTATCCAAACCGGTTATCGGGCGGTCAGCAACAACGTGTAGCGATAGCGCGTGCGCTTGCGATGGATCCACAAGTCATGTTATTCGATGAGCCGACTTCTGCACTCGATCCCGAGATGGTCACGGAAGTTCTTGATGCGATCCGTAAACTCGCTGAAAGTGGTATGACGATGGTCGTCGTGACGCATGAAATGGGCTTCGCCAAAGAAATTTGCGACGAAATCATCTTTATGGCAGACGGAAAAGTCGTGGAACAGGCAACACCTGCCAAGTTCTTCACGAATCCCGATTCTGAACGCGCCCAAAACTTTTTATCGAAAGTATTACATCATTAATTGAACGTCCCTCGTTGTCATATGATATGGCAAGGAGGGATTTTTTGTACAATCGACAAGCGGCAGTAGACTATGCAGATAAGTGGTGGAATAGCAGAAACCCTGCTTTCCCAAGTTTTGAAGATGACTGTACGAATTTCATTTCACAATGTCTGTTGGCAGGAGGTGCACCGATGCACGGAGCACCGAACCGCGAAAAGGGATGGTGGATGCGTAAAGGCACGTGGAGCTTCAGTTTTACCGTCGCTCACTCGATGCGCTGGTACTTGGCAACTTCTACAAAAGGGTTGACTGCAACTCAAGTAAAAACTCCACAAGAACTGCAGATTGGGGATATTATTACGTACGACTTCCATGGGGATGGCCGCTTCGACCATACAACGATTGTAACTGCCAAGGACGGGGATAACCCTCTTGTCAATGCCCATACGTATAACGCGTATCATCGCACATGGGATTATAAAGACTCCTACGCTTACTCCCCGAATGCGAAGTATATCTTCTTCAAAATTAATGATCATTTCTCATAATTGTCCAGTTCTGCATCAAAGTGTTTCTCATAGCCTCTAGCAACAGACTACCAAGTTAGGGTATAATGAGAAACAGATACTTAGTGCAAAGGAGAAGGTTGAGTGTGAATGAACAAGCATTATCGGTAAGAGAGGCCATCGTCACACGGCGCTCTATCAAGAATTTTAACGGACAACCGATCGAACCAGAGATCATCCCAGAAATTATAGAAGATGCCGTTTGGGCGCCAAACCACGGAAACCGTAATCCTTGGCGATTGATCGTAGCAACAGACGAACAGTATGAAGAGCTTTTGGACGTCTTGAAGGAGTTCGGTGTAGCAAATTGGAAACAGCTTTCTGACGAGGATCTCGAAAAACAAATGAAGAAGTTCTCGACTGCCAGTGCAGCTGTATTCGTCATCGTCCCTGAAGATGTACGCCAAAAAGAGCGTATGGAGGATTTTGCAGCAGCCAGCATACTGATTCAGAATATCCAATTACTTGCTTGGGATAAAGGAATCGGTACTTGTTGGAAGACGCCGCCGTTCATCGACAACCCGAAGTTCCGAGAGCGTCTAGGTGTAGAGGCAGGCGAGCGCATCATCAGCATGTTGCAATTCGGCTATTTCGACACATCACCAAAAGCTCCACCGCGTAAGCCGGTAGAGGAAATCATCACGTACTTTGGTAGTAGTGAGGACGAAGAAGAGGAAGCGTGAGAGCGGGAAAGTATCGTTCTTAATGTGGATATATTAGTGAAATGAAATACAAAACAGGCTACCCCTTTGTGGAGTAGCCTGTTTTTTGTGTGAAAAAAGGGAGAAGAGCTCATAGTTTCTTGTGGGCGCTCTATCCGGCTAATGCAAGCGCTCAATGCAACCCCCACGAGCGCTCTATTCAGCAGCGTGAGCGCTCAATGCAACCCAGCGAGCGCTCTATCAAGCAACGTAAGCGCTCAATGTAACCCAGCGAGCGCTCTATCCAGCACCGCAAGCGCTCAATGCACCCCCGCGAACGCTCTATCCAGCAGCGTAAGCGCTCAATGCACTCCCGTGAGCGCTCTATCCAGCAGCGTAAGTGCTTAATGCACTCCCGCGAGCGCTCTATCCAGCACCGCACCCGCTCAATGCAAACCACGCAAGCGCTCTATCACCACACACAACCGCTCATTCAATCACAATCCAAGCTTTTCAATCTCTCCATAATAACTGCTGATGACACGCAATCCTTTATCGAAATTCTCCAAATGGAAGTGTTCATTCGGCGCGTGGAAGTTTTCCGTATCCAGTCCGAAGCCCATTAAGACGACGGGGATATTAAGGATTTCATCAAATGCAGCAACGATTGGTATGGAGCCGCCACCGCGTGTGTAGACGGTAGGTACACCGTATACTTGCTCATACGCTCTGCCAGCCGCTTGGATCACTTCATGGTCGTATGGAGTGAGGTAAGGTTTACCTTTATCAAATTCAGTAACCGTTACTTCACAGCCAACGGGCTCGTGTTTCGCAATATGCGCACGTAGTTTTTCTACGATTTCATCCGGCTCTTGATCGGGGACTAGACGGCATGTAATTTTCGCTCCAGCTTCGGAAGGGAGGACAGTTTTGATGCCTTCTCCTGAAAAACCACCGAATACACCGTTGATCTCGAGTGTAGGACGAGCCCATGTGCGTTCTGTGTACGTGTAGCCCGGCTCACCCGTTAGTTCTTTGACGCCGACTTCTTTTTTCACTGCTTCTTTATCAAAGTCTAGAGCTGCCCAACCCGCGCGCTCTTCTTCAGTTAGATCGCGAACTTGATCATAGAATCCGTCGATTGCGATAGTTCCTTCGGCATCACGGAATGAAGCTAGAATTTCGACGAGTGCGTGGATTGGATTTTGAACACCGCCACCGTAGAGTCCGGAGTGTAAGTCGCCTTTAGGACCTTTCACATCGATTTGTACGCCGGCTAATCCGCGCAGACCGTAGCAAATGGCGGGTTGTCCAGGTCCGTACATGCCTGTATCAGAAATGACGATGAAGTCTGCTGCTAACTTGTCTTGATTATTTTGGATATATTCCTCTAGGCTCGGGCTACCGATCTCTTCTTCGCCTTCAATAATTAGCTTGACGTTAACAGGAAGTTTGCCATCAACATTCATCAGCGCCTCGATCGCTTTACTGTGCATAAACACTTGCCCTTTATCATCGCTAGCTCCGCGTGCATATAATTTATTATCACGGATTGTTGCTTCAAATGGAGGTGTTTCCCATAAGTGAAGCGGATCAACAGGTTGCACATCGTAGTGGCCGTAGATCAGGATGGTTGGCTGACCTTCAGCATGCAACCAGTCTGCATAAACAACGGATTGTCCAGCTGTTTTTTCAATCGATACGTTCTCCAAACCGATATTTTCGAATTCATTTGATAGCCATTCCGCTGCTTTTTGCATATCCGGTTGATGTTCGGAAAGTGCACTAATGCTTGGAATTGCCAAGAAGCTTGTTAACTCTTCTAAGTGGCGGTCACGGTTGTTTGTGAAATATTGGTCCAATGATTGTAATGAAGTCATAGTAAGCCCTCTTTTCTTTGGATATTTTCTATTTCACAGTATAGCAGAAATTCGTGATGTAATAAGGTTTAAACGCTTACGGATAAGGGAACCGAATGATAAAAATATACGTCCTACCTGTATGTTGGATTAACGATTCAGTTTATATGTATGATATACTTACGCAATAAGAAATGTTGGATTCATGGCAATAGTACATGATGAATGATGACAAATAAATGGGGAAACGTTGGAGGAGACGCAATTGTTTATTGCACTGGGACTATGTTTGATTTTGTCCTTCTTTTTATCGGGAAGTGAAACAGCTCTAACCGCTATCAATCGAATGAAAGTTCAATTGCGTGCGGATCAAGGAGACATTAAATCGATAAAATTACGAAAGTTGATTTCCAAGCCGGACCGTATGATTACGGCCATCCTAATTGGGAATAATGTTGTAAATATTTTGATGCCGACGATTGTGACAATGATTGCAATCGATAAAGGATTGAGCATTGGATTACTGACAGGAATCTTAACTGTCGTTTTGATTATATTCGGAGAAGTATTGCCGAAAACGATTGCTGCAACATTTGCAGATCGTATCGCGTATATTGTAGCACCACCTATTTCGGTGCTCGTGAAGTTATTGATTCCATTGACGTTGGTTCTATCGTTGTTTACTAATTTCTTCGTTCGCTTGATTTCTAAAGGAACGGTGACGGAAGCAACCTTGACGAAAGAAGATGTGCGTTCGATGGTGGACATTGCGTCTACAGAAGGTACTTTCGGTCAGGATGAATCAATCCGTTTAAAGGGTATGCTAGATTTTCGCGATAAAGATGTGAGTGATGTAATGGAAACACACCGTACAGATATTATTTCACTGCCGCTGGATTCAACGTATGAAGATGTACGTGACGTCGTATTGCAGTATTTCTACACCCGCTATCCAGTATATGAAGAGAGTATCGATAAAGTGGTCGGTATTTTTTATTCGAAAATGATAATCGAGTGGTCGATGTTTCCCGAGCGGTCGTTTGCGGATGTCATTGATCGCCAGCCTTTGTTCGTCGTGCAGACAGCAAGTGTTGAGCTTGTATTTAAACGTATGTTAACACAAAAGAAACATATGGCGATTGTGCTAGATGAATACGGTGGGACACTGGGGATCGTGACACAGGAAGATATTATTGAAGAAATGATTGGGCAGGATATAGAGGACGAAACGGATGTCGAGGAAGAGTCGATGGTCTTCGAAAAAGAAGAAAATCATTTAGTCTGTCAAGGACGTTTAGAGATTGAAGACGTTATAGAACTACTCGATATAGAGATACCGACAGATCATGATACTATCGGTGGATTTGTTTTTCAGGAAATAGGACATATTCCAGAAGAAGGCGAAAAGTTCAGTTATAATTCGTTGTTGTTTGAGATTGAAGAAATGGATCGAACGCGGATTTTGCGCCTAAAGATTACTAAGCAGGAACCAAAAGAAGAGGTCATTGAAGCGTAGGATATGTCAAGTAACCTTACACAATTGTAAGGTTACTGAAAGAGAAAGCGATAGTTCGTAATGTGTTTGTCGGTGATAATAAGGGTACCAGTTATAAAACGGAGGCTACTTATTATGAAAAACGACTTAAACGCATTATACGAAGAATATGGACGCTATATATATCATTTATGTCTTAAATTGACTCGCAACAAAGAAGAAGCAGAAGATCTCATGCAAGACGTATGGGTGAAAGTAGTGCGCTACAGAGGTGAAATGAGTGAAGTCAACCGCATGAAGGCTTGGTTGACGACGATTTGTATGAACACATTCCGCGACCGTTATAGAAAAAATGTACGTCACAGTCAATACGTGATGAATCAACCTGATACATTAGACGTTCCGATCTTGGATTTGGTTCCCAGTAATGCGAAAACTCCTGCTGAGTTGATGGAGCAGAGTGATATTTCCGAGCTTGTGCAGCAGAAGATCGGTGAGTTGGACGGTATTTACCGGAAGACGATTGAGTATTTCTATGTGAATCAGTATTCGTTAGTGGAGATTGCAGGGTTGATGAGTGTGTCAATCGGTACCGTGAAGTCCCGCTTGTTCCGCGCGAAGAAGTATCTGAAGGAGTTGCTCGTACAAGACGAAGCAGCCCACGAATATGTAATGGCTTAAGCTCACATTTGCTGTGGGCTTTTTTTAATGGAGCAAGAGCCGTAACGAAGGACGGCTTTTGCGAGTAAAAGCGGAGCGTTAGGAGCACATCTTTGCACTAGGAGAGGCGACTCCCAGAGGGTCAACTCGCTGCGTGCCTTCAACGGCCTAGAGCGCAACCCCCCACCCCCCCACCCCGACAGCACCTCGAGCCTTAGCAACTCTAAAGACGCTAAAAAACAACCTCTATCAGCTATACCTGGTAGAGGTTGTTCGTATTAATTTGTCGCTTCAGCAAGCTGCTTATTCAAATCCGCGAGGCGCTCTTCCATTTTAGAAAGACGCAACTCTGCATTTTCGATCATCTTCACGTGACCGGTCGACTCTAACTTCTCCATATCGCCCTGCAAGCTGATGTAGTCCATCTTAAGCTCTGCGATCTCTTGCTCCAACTGATCCTTTGTCATAAGAGAAAACTCCAATCATTTGTTTTCCCTTAGTGTAACATATTCTGTCTTGTGCGTTTAGGGTACTCTAGCAAGTAACGGATCGCCTCAAGTACTTTTTCGTCACTCGCCCCGACATCGATCTGCAACTGCTTTTTGATTGCGCGTTCCTTACGTGCGTCATGAAGCAACGGTTCCATGATTGCGTTCAATAAGTTCGACTGGGTCACTTTACGGCCGAGGCCCAGGTGGGTAAAGCCATTTTTTTCAGTCGGAAATCCGAGAGTTGATTCGAACTCGTTTTGAGCGAGTACAATACAAGGAACACCGATAACGGCTACTTCATATGGTGTATAACCAGCATCGCACAGAACCATATCGGCTTTTGAAAACAGTTCTGCACGGTTGTCCGGGGCTTGGACGACTTTGGTGTTCGGTCGGCTCAATGCCATCATTTGAATTTCACTCACATCATGTTTATAATTCGGTCCGAGTAGTACTGTAACGGACAAAGGAATTTGTAGTTGCTTTAAATGTCGCAACGCCCGGAACGTGAGGTTGCCAGGGTCTTCATCACCGAATGAAATGACGAGTTGCGAAGAAGAGGAGGGAGATTTTCTCTTTAAACCGGCATGCCGGAGTGATTGCAGTGGTGCATCTACCATGAATGTCTGTGGCCCCACGATATAGTGCTCGGCATGTAGTTCTTGAGTTTCGGGATACAGCGTCTGGATCACCCAGTCTGCTAATTGTCCACCATCACCGAAATCGTCAAAATGTAGAATGCTTGGCACTAGTTCATGAATTTTGGACATTTCCTCTTTATGGCTTGGACCACTGTCTCGAATTAAAAGATCAGGTTGAAGTTTACCAATTAATTTGCTTAATGATGAAGGACCGATTACTTTATGACACGTGAAATGGTCACTTGGGACTGGTGTTTCTTGGTCGTATAAAAAGATGACTTGTGCTTCATTTTTTAGTGTGTTTGCCAGTAGTAGTGCACGTCGTAAAGGATAACTTCCTTTACCTTCTGTTATGGAAAGATAAATCACGATTGTTTTTTGGACTTGTTTTTCGATTGGAACCACCCTTTCTGAACCTGCTCGTTCCTCTTACCCTATGAAAAACGGGAATAGTTTATTACAATGGGATGAAAGCAGTTCAGAAAGGCTTGGAAGAGGGAAGGAGGCGACCTACCTAATGTTCAATTCATTGATTATGGATTTGATGTTGGTCGTGTTAATTGGCGTAGCGTCGCAATGGATAGCGTGGCGAACAAGGATGCCAGCGATTGTCGTGATGGCAATTGCGGGGTTATTAATTGGACCGATTTTCGGTTTGATTAATCCACAGCAATCAATGGGCGAATTATATTCACCCATCATTACATTCGCAGTAGCTATTATATTATTTGAAGGCAGTTTGAATCTTGATTTTAAAGAAATTAAAGGATTTGGACGTCCCGTTGCAAGAATCGTAACATTCGGTGCGTTTATCGCATGGATCGCAGGTTCACTTGCAGCTCACTATATCGCAGGATTGTCGTGGGAAGTGGCATTCATCATTGGTGGACTGTTTATCGTCACAGGTCCTACCGTAATCTTGCCTTTGCTTAGACAAGCGCGGTTAAAACCTCGTGCAGCCGCAATATTGAAGTGGGAAGGAATTGTCGTCGATCCGTTCGGTGCACTTCTTGCGGTATTTGCATTTGAAGTCATTAGGTTCCTTAATAGTGAAGTAACGGCCAAAGCGATGTTGCTGTTCGTTGGGGCTTCACTGTTCTCCGTGTTTCTTGGCTGGGGAACGAGCCGAATTTTAGGTACAGCATTTGAAAAAGGTTGGGTACCGGAGTATTTGAAAGCTCCGATTTTATTCGGTCTCGTGTTATTTGTCTTCGTATTATCTGATGAAATTATGCATGAAACGGGCTTGTTGGCTGTCACCGCGATGGGGATGACGATGGCGAATATGCATTTGACTACTCTAGAAGACATCCGCAATTTTAAGGAGAATATTTCAGTATTGCTCATCTCGGGAATTTTCGTCATGTTGACGGCGTCCTTGGATCCACATATTCTGATTGAAATATTGAATCCGAAAATTATTCTATACGTACTTGCGATGCTATTTGTTGTCAGACCACTATCGATATGGGTATCAACAATCGGTACGGATTTGACGAATCGTGAAAAAACACTCATCGGCTGGATTGCGCCACGTGGTATTGTAGCGCTAACCGTATCAGGCTATTTTGCGACCATATTGCTCGAGAACGGCTATAAAGATGCGGAGCTATTAACCGCTTTGACTTTCGCACTCGTATTTGCGACCGTCGTCGTACATGGTTTCTCGATCGGCTGGCTTGCAAAGAAACTCAATTTGGCCACGCCGGAAGAATCCGGTGTAGTACTGATTGGAAGTACTAGGTTTGTAGCGGAACTTGCGAAGAATATTAGTAACGCTGGCCACAAAGTTTTAGTCGTAGAAGATTCATGGGGCGGTCTGTCCAATGCACGAAAACTCGGCGTGCCAACGTACATGGGAGATATTTTATCCGAGCATACGGGCTATCATTTAGACTTGACGCCATACCGTTATATTTTGGCCATGACTAAGACGGATTCCTATAACTCGCACGTATGCGCCGATTTCACACCGGATCTAGGACGGGACTTATTGTTCCAGACGACGACGCATAAACGAAGCGCAGATCAACAGTTCAACCTGGCGACAGGGCAATTCCTTTTCACGCCGAATCTATCCATCCACGAACTAGATGATCGTATGAACCAAGGGCATGTATTCCGTAAGACCTTGCTAACGAAACAATACAGCTACACGCAGTACTTACGTGAGCGCGATGACCGATCGGTGTTGTTGTACATCATACGGGAAAATGGGGACATGGAGTTTTACACGGCAGAGAAAGAATTAAAAGCACAAACAGGGGATACGATCGTAGCGCTATCGACGTTGAATAAAACGATCGAACGGACGATTGACCGACTCGAAGAAAAGAACGGTAAAGCGACTGTGCCAAAGGAAGTCGTCGAGACAAAGTTCTTGGAAGATATACCGAATGAAAAGCCAGCGATTCCAGGCGAGACGCCGCCGAAGATTATGAAAGATTGAGTGACATTTATCGGTGCTCATTGTAATTGTAATTGTTTCTATATGTGAATTCGACAAGCCCTTGAACCTATCAAAGTTCAAGGGCTTTACTAATTCATATACTACGGACTGGGAACGATTGGAACTAAAATTAGATTTGTATTTGGACTTAGCTAAGTTCAAAGCCAACAAAAATTTATATACTATCTACAGTAACGAATTTATGTACCTCCACTCTAAACGTAGGATTGAAGCGGCCGCCAGCTGGAGCTTCAATCCCATGCACTCTATCAAGCAACAGGTAACCTTGTTTACTCACATGAGAAAAAGGGTATCTATACCACACATATTCCCACATTGAAACTAGTAAATTTACCCCGCCTAGCATATCCATCTAGTATGAAATGCGCAACCAGTGGGTAAAATGAAATCACCATCCCACGCAAATGCAATCTTTTGATGGATTGGCAGTTCACGCGCTACTGCGTAAACTAGTTATACTAGATACACATGTCGAAAGTTTCTAATTGGAGGTGGATACCATGAATGCTGTAATAGGGTTTGCGAGCGCCGCAGAACCACTACAGCGGTATGACGCAGTCCGTAGAAAGAATGCCGAAAACGCCTATGAACGCCAGGCAGAATTCCGTGAACAAGCGCAAAAGACCAAAGACGATCTAATTGCATTGCTACGCGGAAACTCACAACCGATTGAGAAATCCGAAGAAACGCAAAAAGACTTCCAAAAGCTTGGTGCAGGCCAGATGAAGAATGTTTCAATTCCGCTCGGCAATAACTTGGATGAAACGATTGATCTCTGGCGTCAAGTTCGTAAAGAGGCATACTCTGAATCACCGCCAACGACAGCGGATTATCAACTAGCCAGTAATGCATCAGCGAAAATAACACAAGCCGAACTACAATTAGCGTTACATAACCGCGCAAAAACTATTCGTGATCAAACGGATACAGTTGACAGCACCTTAGCAACTGACAGATCGAAGCGTATGCAACAGCAATATAGCCATGCATTTTCCATCTATCAAATACAAAATCAAGCTAGAATGAATCAGTACGAAATGGATCAGCCACAAATGAATGTCAGAATTTAATCTGATTTTTTTGAAAATGAAGCCCGTTTTGCTGGAACCCAGTGAATGGGCTTTTTCAATGATCTATATTCTGCTAGCTTTCGGTTAAAACGAAGAGAAAGGAAGTCCTACATATGTCAAAGAAGAATAAGTTACCAAAAACCAACGCGATTCGCATCATTGAAAGCGAAAATTTTCCATTTGAAATCCGTAGCTATCAAACGGATGACGGACATAATGATGGTATATCCGTTGCGAATAAAACGAATGAACCAGTCTCTACCGTTTATAAAACGCTCGTTGCGATGGCGAGCAAAACGGATTTACTCGTCTTTATCATTTCTGTCTCGGATGAGTTAGACTTGAAAAAGGCAGCAAAAACAGCAGGTTTTAAAAAGGTCGAAATGCTTCCGATGAAAGAATTGACGAAAGAAACGGGCTATGTCCGTGGCGGTTGTTCGCCAATCGGTATGAAACGGGAGTTACCGACATTCATTGACCAACAAGCTGAAACGCTCGACTATTTTTATGTCAGTGCGGGCAAAGTCGGTTTGCAAATGAAATTGGCGCCACAAGACTTGGCACAGGTCACAAAAGCACAATTTAGCGATCTCGTAAAGTAATGCCATAGCAACTTTGTTGATTTCTGTTACAATGAATGATGAGACTGACGATTAGAAGAAAGAAGAATGTATATGCGTAATTTATTAGCTTGGCGATGGATATTTTTCATCGGCGGCATGATGATCATGTCGCTTGGCATCTCGTTGATGATTAAAGGTCAGCGGCTTGGGATTGCCCCTTGGGATGTGCTCCATCTTGGTTTGTATCAAAACTTCGGATTAACGATAGGGTCGTGGAGTATTATATCGGGTTTTGTTATCATTTCGGTGACATCGATTATTTTGAGAGAATGGCCAAGATTAGGTACATGGCTTAATATGTTGGTCATCGGATTATTTATCGACTTTTTCAACTGGCTGATACCTGATGTTACTTCATTGACTATGCAAATTATTTGTTTCATCATTGGTGTATTTGTCCTGTCCTATGGGGTAGGAATATATGTCTCGCCGAATCTTGGGGCTGGGCCTCGTGACAGCTTGATGCTGTTGTTTGTTGAAAAGTTTGGTTGGAGTCTTCGATTAGTACGGACTACGATTGAAGCCATTGCAACACTGATTGGTTTCTTACTGGGTGGACCTGTAGGGGTTGGTACATTGGTTGTCGTCCTCTTCTCTGGTCAAATTATTCAGATCGCCTTACCGCAATGCAAGAAGATGTTATTGAAGATCACTCATCAAACGGATGAAAAAGTTTTATTACACTATAAAGGAGCATAAGCCCACTCGGCTGTGCTTTTTTTATTTGCCAATACATATAATGAAATGAAGAAAGAAAGGGTGGTCAATATATACGGACATATTACAGAATATATGGGAACGGCTTATACAGGACAAGGCGTGCAGCATAAATATGAGGAGTTGCTCGCGGAATCAAAGAAGACGATATTTTTGAAGTGTTTGCCTACACATTCCTTATCGCAAGTGCTCAATGACTTGGCGGTCTATTTCGTCAACAGGGGCTATAGTGTGGATCGATTCATGAATCCTGGTCATGTGGATAAAACGAATGCGCTTTTTGTTAAAGGACTGGAACTTTTCATCTTGCAGGCATCCCACCCGATTTCATTCGAACCGACAGATCTTGGCAAGCGACATAAAGTTTTTTGCTTCTATGATGTCTATCATCAGGATCAGTTACTCGGACAGCATGAAGAAGTGAGTGCTTTGTTGAAACAGGAGAGAACACACTTCGATCAATCGTTGAAAGAGCTAAAACGAGCAAAAGCGATTCATGACGAATGGGAAGCAGTCAATATCGCACGCATGGATTGGGCCCGCCACGAAGAGATTACGGAAGAATTAAAGCAAGAACTATTCGGTACGATTAAACTAACGAAATCGGCTCACGTCTCGCATCGCATTATCGGTTCATTGTCAGCTGGCAGTGCACATGACTTCATCCCGTCCATCACAAAACGTACGAAACGTCGCTTACTAATCAAGGGCTTACCGGGCACAGGCAAGTCGACGATGATGAGAGCGTTAGGAGACGAAGCACAGCGACGGGGGCTTGATGTGCTGTATGGTTGGTGTGGACTTGATCCTGCAAGTATCGACTTAGTCCTGTTCCCAGAGTTATCGGTGTGCCTGTTTGATTCGACGCAGCCCCATGCTTATGATGCAGAAAGTCCGCGCGATGAATTAGTGGATATCGTGCCGTTATGCGCAGAAGATGAAGAAGCAGAAAAGCAAATCGATACTATACGACGCCGCTATCAAACAGTCATTGGGGAAGCGGGCAGTCAGATGCAAGTCGCTGTGCAATCACAAAACAGCGCAAGAATCCAAATGGACCGTGCGTTAAACGTGGAAGTATTTGAGAAGAAGTTGCAAGATCTCTATGTCTTTATTAAAGCGTTTGAAGAGAAGTAATCTCGTATAAAATACAAAAAAACCGCAGACTCTGCGGTTTTTTACTTGAATTCATGAATATAAAAGGCTTCATTATACAACCAGTCAAGTGCATCCTTGTCGTCTGCAGCCCATCGTTTTTCCATATCGGGTAGCATCCAAACTGTCTGGGAGGCATGTGCGCGTAAAGCGGCAATCTTTTTATCTGCTACGTTAGGTGTATGGTGCACAACATGCGGCTCACCTAGTTGGTTCAACGTATCATTATCGAATGCTTTCATGTACAGTACCGGTCGATCCGCTTCCGGCATACGGCTCATCGCTTCAATCACAGCTACACCTGTTGCGTTGTGGTCGGGGTGTACAGCAAGCGTCGGGTGGAATGAGATGACTACTGAAGGATTTAATTCTTCAATAAGATCGGTCATCATCTTAACAAGTTTCTCGGGATCTTCAAATTCTATCGTTTTATCGCGAAGTCCCATCATTCGTAAATCTGTTAATCCCATTGCATCACACGCATCCAGCAACTCTTGTTTACGGATTTGCGGAAGTGTTTCGCGGTTTGCAAAAGGAGGATTTCCGAGATTTCGGCCCATTTCGCCAAGTGTCAAGCAAGCATACGTAACGGGTACGCCCATTTCAATATATTGTGCAATCGTGCCAGCAGTGCCGAATGATTCATCATCAGGATGAGGGAATACAACGAGTACGTGTCGTTCTTTTTGCAACATAAAAAAATCTCCCTTCTTAATAAGCAAATGGCGTTTCGCTGATTTCAAGCGCTACCGCTAGTTTTCCGTCAGGTCCAAGCCCCGCCATCAGTAAACGATTATGTTCGTCAAGTGTATAGTGTGTGATTCCTTGTGCGTAAATCCAGCCACTCGGCAATTTCAAACCGATGCGGTGAGGGGATTCGCCAGCCACTTTTCCAAGTTCATACCGGATCACGACATTACGAATAAACGCCCCAGCATTAAAAAAACCTTCTTGGAAATGAGAAGCATACGATCCATTTGTCGTTTCCAAATGTATGTAGACATCTTTATTGGCAAAGGAGTCCAGTAACTCCTGTAAATGTTTTACGTCAACAGTTTCCATACTCATCCTCCTAAATCTTGCAGTCATTTCGCTGCAATCTTCCTATTTACTATTATATAGATCGTGCAGTTTGAATGCGATCAGACGGCTCACAAAAAAGTCAGGAATACACCTGACTTGTAAGCATTCGTTATACTTCCTGCAGCTTTACCTGTGGCGCGTCGAACTGATTTTTTGCACCGTGCATGACAGGTCCTACATACTCGTTGAGCTTCCAGCCGTGCGCAATGGCCGCTGTGACAAACTGCTTCGCTTCAATGACCGCGTCCTTGATCGACAACCCATTCGCCAAATTTGCTGTAATCGCTGCCGCAAACGTGCAACCGGCACCATGATTATGATACGTTTCGGATCTTTCTGATTTCAGTAACGTAAACGTCAATCCATCGTAGAATAAATCTACCGCTTCTTCATGATCGAGTTGTTTACCGCCTTTGATCACCACATTACGTGCACCGAGTTCATGGATTTTCTGTGCCGCCACTTTCATATCATCAATTGTCTTTGGTGTTTTCATAGAAGCCAATTGTCCCGCTTCAAATAAATTGGGTGTGACGATTTCTGCTTTCGGTACGAGATATTTAATCATCGCATCCGTATTCCCAGGATTCAATACCTCATCTTCACCTTTACACACCATGACGGGGTCGATGACTACATGATCCAAACCTGATTCATCAATTGCCAGACCCGCTGTCTGAATGACTTCCTCTGTGCTCAACATGCCTGTCTTGATCGCGTCAATTCCAGTAGATAATGCCGTTTTCAATTGTGCTTTTACGACATCGATTGGCAAAGAGTAGACATGATGTGACCAATTCTGATCGGGATCCATCGTGACAATCACTGTCACAGCTGTCATGCCATACGTACCGTGCTCCTGAAAAGTTTTCAAATCCGCCTGAATACCCGCACCGCCTGATGTATCCGAGCCTGCAATCGTTAAGGTTTTCTTTAATGACATAATAAAACGTCTCCTTCGCTTACTAAATTTTCATGTTATTTATAGTATACAACTAATTGTCGAAATACAAACAACTCGGGTATGATGAAAGTCTAGAAAGCTTGTAACGCGAACAAGTCTTACGAATGAAACCTATTATTAGACGGAACGTACAAATAGAAACGGAGTGTTTGATTAAACGAGAGGATGTGAGCCATGAGTAAGCGTGATTCGTCTAAGAAAGGGAAGAAGGGAATGACGGAGGCTGATGCGCAAGCAGCCGTAACATTCGCTGGGCGAAAAAAGATCAAACGGAAGCGCAGGGGAGGAATTCTTGAACTCGCATTCACTTTGTGGTCATCATGGAGAAAAACCTATATTTTATTAATTTTATTATTGGTCGCTGCACTTATTACCCTGCCGATCGCAGGCTTTTATTTAATGCAACTCGGTTCTACTTTTTCAGAACAAAAAACCGCTTTTGTTGAGCGTGTTCAAGAGCTACAGCAACTGACAACCGCGGAAGCTTATACGAAAGTGCTCGTCAAACGAACCGACAATGAATTATTTGGTAAAAGCATCGGTGTAAATTTTCCTGGAACGAAGCGGAATTTATTAGTCGTCATTCCAGGTTCCATCAAAGCGGGAATTGATCTAAGTAAAATCACCGAGCAGGATATGTGGGTGGATGAAGAAGAAAAACGTATTGAGCTAACAATTCCGAAAGCTGAATTCCTCGGTGGTGCAGAATTGTATTTCGATAAAGTAGAAGTCTATTCTGTAGAAGGATTATTCCGTGGAAAAGCAGATATAAAAGAAGGCTATGAGCTAGCGAATGAAGCCAAAACACTCATAATGGAAGAGGCATCCGAACAAGGTGTGCTGGAATCTGCTGAGCAGAATGCAGTAAAGACGCTGAAAGATATGTTTTCATTCGCAGGCTTTCGACTGGATATTGAATTTAAGGAGTGATGCATATGGTAGCAGAATTTCGTAATGATTGGGATCACCTACTAAAAGATGAATTCGACAAACCGTATTATCAGGAATTGCGTACGTTCCTACGAGATGAATATACAAATCACATCATCTATCCGCAAATGACCGATATGTGGACGGCTTTTAAACTGACACCTTTTCAGGACGTCAAAGTCGTGATTTTGGGTCAGGATCCGTATCATGGGCCAAACCAGGCGCATGGTATGAGTTTTTCTGTCCAGCCTGGCGTGAAAGTGCCACCAAGTTTGCGCAACATTTTTAAAGAGCTGTCATCGGATATCGGGATCGATGTCCCAACTGAAGGAATGTTGACAGGATGGGCCGAACAAGGTGTATTATTATTGAATACTGTACTGACTGTGCGCGAAGGAGCAGCGGCATCGCATCGCGGAAAAGGTTGGGAACGCTTTACGGACGAAGTCATTCGTAAATTGTCGATGCGCAGCACACCAATTGTTTTCATTTTATGGGGAAGACATGCGCAGGAAAAAACGGCATTGATCAACCGCAGGCGCCATGCGATTATTGAATCACCGCATCCAAGTCCGTTCAGTGCGTCCAGAGGATTTTTTGGCAGTAAGCCGTTTACTAAAACGAATGATTATTTACGGGAGTGGGGAAGAGAGCCGATAGATTGGGCGAAAACTACCAAGTGAATAAGTAGAAAGGAAGTGTGACGATGGCCGTCAATTGCTTCGACTGTATCTTCTTTTATACAACATGGGATCCTGCAAGTCCGCGCGGCTGCAAGGCATATGGATTTAAGACGAAAATGTTGCCATCTATAGTGGTAAAGCGTTCTTCTGGTATGGAGTGTATGAAATTCGAACCGAAAAAGGGGATGAAAATTCGATGATTACAGCTGCACAATTGCTTGGAGAAATCGAGCAACAAGTACGCTTGGCGAAACAAACACAGAATGAAGCGGCACAAAGAGAAGCTATCTATGCTGTGCGAGCGTTATGTAATGTGATGCTCAGTGATGAAAGACCATCTGCACCGTCCATGCCTCAAGTTATGCAAATGAGTTCTGTACATGCGACACCGATTACGTCGCTAAACGAGCAACCATTGCAGGAAGCGGATGCCAACGGAGAGTCGCTGTTTGATTTCTGATAGCGCCACAAACCGTTCAAACACCTGTCATATCTACGTGTTTTAATATGGTAGACTGGAAACAGGATATACAAGATTCGTTAGAAAGAAGGAATAATCATGCCGTTTTTTATTATCGCTGGAGCTATTAACGCCGCGATCGCAGTTGGATTTGGGGCGTTTGGTGCACACGCATTGAAAGATCGCCTATCCGAACATTACTTAGCCATCTGGGAAACCGCAGTACAATATCAGATGTTCCATGCGATTGCCTTGCTCGCAATTGGTATTTTGATGAGCAGCACATTGCTTGGGCCATCGACGCAACTATCATGGGCTGGCTATTTAATTCTGGCTGGTATCATTGTTTTTTCCGGAAGCCTGTATGTACTCAGCTTATCTGGAATCGGGATACTCGGCGCCATCACTCCGATTGGCGGCGTTGCATTCATCGCAGGGTGGATCATGTTAATCATTGCTGCAGTGAAATTTGGAAGATAACAAAGGAAAACCGCTCACACATGATGAGCGGTTTTTTCTTATGGCGTTTGGTCGAAGTAATTTAATTCCTCAGGGAACTCCGCGTAATCGAAGTAGATCATAGGGAATAAATAGCGTCGTCCTGTATTGGCTTCGCTGAGGATGACATGATCGCGTCCTGCTGCTTCTACCATACCCGTAACAGCTTTCGTGTTCTTGCCTGCTTCTACCGCATGCTCGAATGAAAAGTGAAAGACGCCGGGTTTTCCTCTGTTAAGCCGTAAAATATTCTCGATGTACGACTGCTCTCTAAAAGGCGTAGTTGGTGCGTTCCCCTGTACATTTGTTTGTGGTGGTACCATTTGTTGCTGGGCATAGCCGGGATTCCAATAATATTGAACCATTTCAACATCCTCTCCAGATCTGTTAGTTTTACTCGCGGGCAGTCTTGTTGGACGAGGGAAAAGTGCGTTGCGTTTTGAAGTAGTCTGTGTGATGTCGTTTCAGACATTCTTCAGTCTGTATAAGACGAGCAAGCGCTTCTATTCCCTTTTTGGTTGTCACGATGACAGCTAAAGCAAAACCCCCTTGGTTGTATCTTATGTTGGAAGGGTGGTGGGTATGAATGATGTTTTTTGGAAGAGGGAGTTCAAGGCTGGGGGAAGGCATCGTTTCGCTGCGTTCCAGGCGGACGCGTTCGGGAGGGCCCGCGGTAAGCCCTCTAGTCGCTTAGCTCCTTTAGTGGTCTTACCTGTCGGGCTGATCCTCCCCGAAGCCAACAATAATTCACTTGCTATTAACAGTGATTGTACTAAGTAACACCACTTTGCACGTAGGATTGGAGCGGAAGTTGGGGGCGACTCCTGGGGAATAGAGTGATCTTGAGACCCTGGACAGGTGCCTTAATTTCTGCAAATAACACAGAAATACGGCAAAGCGAACCCTTCGCTGTTCGCTTGGCTCAAGATTGCTCCCCCGGAAAGCGTCCCCCAACTGGAGCTTCAATCCCTACCCCTAAGCCCCATTCACTTTCTACTACAGATAACAAAAAAGCCGCGAAGTGTTTCATTCGCGGCTTCAGTCTTACGTATTAAACTTCGAAAAATGCTGCGCGCTTGTCGGCGTCTAAAATCGTACCGACGAAGAACGAGCCGAATACGCCGTAGCGTGCGCTGACTTCATCAAAACGCATTTCATAGATGAGCTTCTTAAACTGCAACACGTCATCAGAAAACAACGTGACGCCCCACTCGTAATCGTCAAAACCAATAGAGCCGGAAATAATTTGCTTCACTTTACCTGCATATCCGCGACCGATCATGCCGTGGCTGCGCATTAAACTCTTGCGGTTGTCCATGTCGAGCATGTACCAGTTGTCTTCGCCTTCGCGCTTCTTGTCCATTGGATAGAAACAAACGTATTGGCTACGTGGTAGTTCAGGATACAAGCGACCGCGTACATATGGGTTCTGATATGGATCTTCGTCAGATTCACCTGCTAGGTAATTCGATAACTCGACTACCGACACATACGAATACGCCGGGATAGTGTAATCCGCAATCGTTAACTTATTGAATTCTGCTTCTAGTTGCTGAAGTTCGTCCATTGTAGGACGTAATGTCATCAGCATGAAGTCTGCCTTTTGACCAACTACTGTATAAAACGCATGACTTCCAGTTTTAGCATCATCCGCTTCTTGCATACGCTCTAAAAATGTTAGAAATTCATTGACTGCTGCCTGGCGTTCTTCTTTTGAAATTAGTTTCCAAGAAGCCCAGTCCATCGTGCGAAAATCATGAAGTACATACCAACCGTCTAATGTAATAGCTGCTTCGTTCACTTGAATTCAGTCTCCTTTTAAATCAAAGTACTTTCTATTTCAAGTGTATCATAACGGCCTTTACTCGTTAAGGAATAAGGTAAGATCCACGACACGTAGTGTAAAAATGAATAGCTAGGTGACAGTTATCAGAATATTTCAGAGTTCCTAGTGTAATAATTAAGCTTTTCAGGTATGATGAATAGGAAAATATAACAAAGGGTGGGAATTACATATGGCAGATCTTTTTAAAGGAATTCGTAAAACGTTGGAAGGTAAAGGAAAATCGATCGTATTACCTGAAGGGGAAGACGTGAGAATACTAGAAGCAGCTGTGCATCTTCAACAAGAGGGGATTATTACACCGGTTTTATTAGGGAATGAAGAAGCGGTAAATAAAGCAGCGAAAGATGGTGGTTTCGATATTTCTGAAATTAAGTTAATCGATCCTGCAAACGCTTCCTATTTTGAAGAACTGGCGGAAAAATTCGTTGAACGTCGTGCAGGAAAAGCTACAATTGAGCAAGCGCGCGAGCAATTGAAAGATGTAAACTATTTCGGAACTATGCTAATCTATACAGGACGTGTAGATGGTTTAGTGAGTGGAGCTGCACATTCGACGGCAGATACAGTTCGTCCTGCATTGCAGATCATCAAGACAAAGCCTGGCATTTCAAAAACAAGCGGAGCGTTCATTATGATGAAAGAAGATGAGCGTCTGATTTTTGCAGACTGTGCTATTACTGTGAATCCTTCGGCTAAAGAGTTGGCTGAAATCGCTGTGGAAAGTACAAAAACAGCAAAAGCATTCGGAATTGATCCGCGCGTTGCGATGCTTTCATTCTCCACTAAAGGTTCTGCTGTGACTGAAGAGACGGAAAAAGTGGTGGAGGCGGCTAGAATTGCAAAAGAATTGGCGCCTGAACTATTGATTGATGGAGAATTCCAATTTGACGCAGCATATGTACCAAGTGTAGCAGCGAAAAAAGCTCCGGAATCTGTCATCAAAGGCGATGCAAACGTCTTTATTTTCCCAACACTCGACGCAGGAAATATCGGCTATAAATTGACAGAACGTCTTGGCGGCTATGAAGCGATCGGTCCCATTCTTCAAGGCCTGAATGGTCCTGTCAACGACTTGTCACGCGGTTGTTCTGCAGAAGACGTGTACAAGCTGTCTATCATCACAGCAGCTCAGAGCCTATAATCACAGGTTCAAAGTTTGTGAACCGTCTACATAAAATCCAGATCAACCACCATAGGAGAGCTAGACATGTCACAAGATAAACAATTATTGAATCAACCAGCTTGGCGTTTCATCGACGAATCGATTTCAGCACGCAATCGTTCTGCACTCGAATCATTCGCTATGGATGATACGTTATGCCAATTAGTTGGACAGCAACAGAGCGTACCTGTAGTCAGAACATGGGTACATGACAAGACGATCGTGTTAGGTATTCAAGATCATCGCATGCCTTTTATTCAACAAGCGATGGAAGGGATCGAGCAGCACGGCTATCAGTCAATCGTTCGCAACTCGGGCGGTCTGGCAGTTGTTCTAGATGAAGGGGTATTAAATATTTCCTTAATCTTTTCCGAACAAAAGTCTTCGATTGATATTCCGGTAGGCTATGAAGCGATGCTATCACTAGTTCAGCTACTATTTCCTGAACTTGGCGAACGGATAGAAGCCTATGAAATTGTCGGATCGTATTGTCCTGGATCGTATGATTTAAGTGTCGATGGTAAGAAATTCGCAGGGATCTCCCAGCGGCGTCTGCGCCAAGGAATCGCTGTACAAGTGTATTTATGCATTGAAGGCAGTGGATCTGAACGAGCGGAGATCATTCGTGAAGTCTATGAGAAGGGCTTACAAGGACAGCCGACAAAATTCAGCTATCCTGTGATCAAGCCGGATACAATGGCGTCGTTATCGGAAATTCTCGATACGCATTTGACGGTCAATGAAGTCGTTATTCGTCTGCAAGTATTATTGCGCTCGTTGACAGAAGATGTGCGACACGGTGGTTTAACAGACGAGGAAATGGAGTTATACGGATTTTATTTGAAACGCGTCTTTGAACGCAATCAAAAGATGCTGTCATAGAACGAAAAAAAAGCTGCCAATCAGTTATTGATTGGCGGCTCTTTTGATGAGACTAGATTTCCATTAGGCTCCATTTTGAACAACGGTGCTATGTGCTCGCTTTCTTCATTCAAAGCGATTAATCGGCGTGCGCGATTCATGATTTGGACGAATTGCTCATAATCGTCTTTCAATGTTCTGTTCTCTTTTTTCAGATCTTCTATTTGCGATTCCAGCGATTTCATTTGTTCTGTCGCTGTTTTTGCCGTCTGTCTCCAACGAAGTGCATCCGTATCGGCACCCCCGTTATGATGCATGCGAATTAAATATGCAATGACGGTGTCGAGCGATAGGGCGGATAATGGAACCTGTATTTTCTCCTGGCCATCTGCGCCTGTCTCGGGGTTGTACATTTGCTGGTTACGTCTTTTAAAATCTGTACCTAGCACACGTAACGTTTGCTTTCTCTCTTTCTTCGCTTCGGAGAGTTCACTCTCGTAGTCTCTTCGCACGACTGCATTCCATCTGAACCCACAAGCTGCTGCAGTTCGGTTCAGAGCGTCGCCTACTTCCTCAAATGCACCTAGTTGTGTACTTCCTTCTCTTACATGTCGTAGCACCGTCTCTGCCAATAATTCATCGTCCTGTTCTAACCATGCGTCTTGTCTAACTTTCACCATCTCCATGCCTCCTGTCTTGTACTCTCTTTCTACTGCCATTATGACCACGAAATGAGTCTTTTATTCAGAGAGTCACAAAATTCTATCAAGATGGTAATAAAGTGGGCGGGCTTTTTAGGTGAGTAGGAGTTGAATATGGTAGTTGGTAGGGTGTTTGGGAATAGGCTGACGGGCTGTTGGGGTGGGGATTGGTGCTTCGGAGGGGACGCGGTATCCTCCCGGAGTCGGCTCTCCTAGTGCAAAGATGCGCTTCCAACGCTTCGCTTATGCTCGTAAAAGCCGTCCTTCGCTCCTGCCCTCGCTCCAATCCCTGTATTACAAGTGGGTAATACTTCTTGTTGCGCATTGAACTGTCGCAAACGCTCAACAATCTGTTCAAGCGCTCATATTTGCTGCGTAACTGCTCATTAAACTGATTAAACGCTCATAACTCAAGTCTAACCGCTCTATCATTAGCGACAAGCGCTCATACTAAGTCGGCAACCGCTCATATAAGCTGAATTCACATGTAGTTACTAATTCCTTCTTCACTAAAAACATGTTTTACTATTTACTGTTTAAAATCCGTCATAGAGTACTATGTCACGATCCGTCGTTTTTTGTTATACTGGAACGAATGAAGGATGAGGTGACGACATGGCGTATCAAAACGAAAAACTGCCCGAAGAAAAAGTGTTTAAAGATCCCGTGCACCGCTACATACACGTCCGGGACCGCGTAATATGGGACCTGGTCAACACCCGCGAATTCCAGCGCCTGCGCAGGATTCGCCAGCTTGGCACCACCTATCTCGTGTTCCACGGCGCAGAACACAGCCGCTTCCAGCACTCGCTTGGCGTCTATGAAATCGTCAGACGAATTCTAGACGACGGCTTCAGTGGGCGTGAAGAATGGGATGAAGAACAACGACTTGTCGCCCTCTGTGCAGCACTATTGCATGATCTGGGACATGGTCCGTTTTCCCACGCATTTGAAAAGGTGTTCAATCTGGATCACGAACAATTCACCCAGCAAATTTTATTGGAACAGACAGAAGTCCATGAAGTGTTGCATCGTGTGTCGCCAGATTTCCCTCAAAAAGTGGCGGATGTCATAGATAAGACGTATCCGGACAAACTAGTCGTCAGTTTGATTTCCAGTCAAATCGACGCGGACCGTATGGATTATCTTCAGCGCGATGCGTATTACACAGGCGTTTCCTATGGCCACTTCGACATGGAACGGATTTTGCGTGTGATGCGTCCGACTGAAGAACAAGTCGTCATCAAGCACAGCGGCATGCATGCGGTGGAAGACTATATCATGAGCCGTTATCAAATGTACTGGCAAGTGTATTTCCACCCTGTATCGCGAAGTGCAGAAGTAATTCTGATCAAAATTTTACACAGAGCAAAACATTTATTTGAAACTGGGTATGCGTTTAAGCAAGAACCGCTGCATTTCGTTTCGTTCTTCGCACAAGAATTCAAATTGAAAGAGTACATAGCTCTTGACGAGGGCGTGTTATTGACGTATTTCCAGCTGTGGATGGAAGAAGACGATACAATTTTAGCGGATTTATGCGATCGCTTCGTGAACAGACGACTATTTCAATATGCCGAGTTCGATCCTGCAGTGCAGTACATGAAATTCGGTGAACTTATTACATTGTTCAAAGAAGCAGGGCTCGATCCTGACTATTATTTAGTGACGGATTCTTCATCAGACTTACCTTACGACTTTTATCGTCCAGGTGAAGAGAATGAGCGCGTGCCGATTTATTTACAACTAGAAAATGGCGATTTGCGTGAACTGTCGCGGATGTCCGATGTGGTCGAAGCGATATCAGGAAAACGCAGAACAGACCATAAAATTTATTATCCAGAAGATTTGTTGATAGATGGAAACCCGTTGCATAAGAAGATTTTGGAATTGTTAAGAGGCTAAGAGAGGGGTTGCGGGACTTGCTGCAAGAGCATGCAAAAATCGTTCAGTTTATATCGTTGGCAAATGAAGTGAATGGCCGTAAGAAAATGCAGAAAATGGTTTATATATTAAAGAAAATGAATTTCCCGTTTGCAGAGAAATACGAGCTCCATATGTATGGTCCTTATTCGGAAGAACTGACATTGCGAGTGGAAGAGTTATGTGAAATGGGCTTTTTGGCTGAACGTTTTGAGGACAAGGGTTCGTATAAACAATATTGCTATCAAGTGACGGATGAAGGGTCGAAATTCCTTGCGACAGCAGATGCACCGAAAGAACAGTTGCCCAAATGTATCGAGCGATTAAATGAGAAGTCGTCACGCTTTTTGGAATTGGTCTCCACATTATTATATTTCGATCAGCTCGATAAAGAGGATCAAATTGCTAAAGTACGTATCGTGAAAAACAAACTAAACTTTACTGATCAAGAAATGGATCAAGCATTTGCCTTCATTGAAGAGATGCAAGTGAGTTCAGTCAGCTGAATGAATTAAGTAAAAAGGATTCTCGCGATGAGAATCCTTTTGCCGATTTTACTGCTCACTCATAAGTTTACCTTCTTTAAAAAGATGGTTTTTTGGCATTTCTTCAATGAAAACTGTTACGCTATCAGTAGTAGCACCAGTCGTTTCCACAACGGCTTGCGTAACTTTTTCACAGAGTGCACGTTTTTGGTCGTCAGTGCGGCCTTCAAGCATTTTTACTGTGACGTATGGCATTTTATTTCCTCCTTAGCAGAAAATTCAGGTATAGTACATATAATAACAGAGACGGAGGGCGATTTACATGGCAAGTGAGCAAAATTCAAAACCAAAGTTAGGCTTTACGATAATTAAAAATGATCCCACAGATGGACATAAAGGGTTTGGCATAGGTTCGTTGTCGCTCGAAAACATTTCGCCTGTGATCATCGATGTAGAAGCGGGTACAGCACAAGTGGAAATGGGTGCTATGCATGCCCGTAGTGATACAGAACGAGGAATCAAATTCACCACGGACAGAAAAGATTCTGAAGGCGGTAAACCATACTGGCTCGTTTGGGTGACAATTGATTATCGTGAGGAAGGTCCATATTATGCAGGAATCACAGCGTGTGAAATGGTCGTCAATCGCGAAAAGAGACGAGGCTATAAGTTGCTCGCAGACCACGTCAACCGCATGGACAAATCAATGAAACGTCAAATTATTGTAGACGATATGGACGATCGTTCAAAGAAAATTCTAAAAGACTTTCTAAAGTCGCATAACGCAGAGCTTTGGGAACGTAGTACACCTGAATTACACGAAGGTTTGCGCACAGAGTAAGACGTTATACGGCATAATTGAAAAGTACAATTCTCATCAAATACGTCAAAAATGTGACAATTTGCATAACGTACTCTTTGAGGTTGAATGTCTGCAACAAAGGAAGTAAACTAAATATACAGCTTTGCGCTGTAATCTAGGACACCCGCTATGTAGACAGTCGTTTGATGAAACCACAAACCCAAGCAGTGCGGATTCATTCGATCACTGCATAACGGTCAAAAAAGCCTCGCTCTCCGCGGATACGGAGAACGAGGCTTTTTTATTGGGGTTTGAGGGGTGGAATCTAGTTGTGGCGCTCATACTTTGCGGCTGCGCGCTCAATGTTGGCGTTCGAGCGCTCATAGTTTGTCGCTATCCGCTCTATCATGAGCCTATTCCGCTCATACATCAACGCTACCCGCTCTATTGCGACCGTCATCCGCTCAATCATTCCGGCTATCCGCTCTATACGAGCGTACACCCGCTCATACTTTGAAGCTATCCGCTCAAAGCCAGCAGCCAACCGCTCATACCAGCCCACCAACCGCTCATAACCCAAAACTCACCAATCACTCAAAAAACGAAAACGGGAACAATTCCATTTTAGAATTTTCCTCTTCTCCCGAATGCTGTTCTCTCAACGAGCGATCCGTACATAACTTCTGCGGTACGTCTTTATCCTTCACGTAGATCAATCGTTGCTTCGCACATTCATTGACTGCAATTCCACCAGTTTCGATATCTACAATGACACCTTGCACGCCAGAAGGGGGGAGGAATGGTTGTGGCGCTGTACCCTCATGTGCCGCTTCCATAAAATCAATCCACACTTTTTTCGAGACAGTTTTATCTTCCAAATTCTCGAGTTGCTTGCCGCGGTCGAACCCTGTCCAAATTCCAGCTGTTAATGTGGGCGAGAATCCAATCAAATACTGATCCGATATCGTCGTTCCGGACTTTGCAGCATAAGGCCGTGATTGTTTCGGACGCATGGATAGGCCTGTAGAGGTTAAATAATCATTAAAGACGGGGTCGAACATCCCTGTCATCAAATGTGTCAGCACAAACGCGTCTTGTTCCGACATTGCTTGCTTCGGTTTCTTCGAAGGGTGCTCATAGACCAGTTTTCCGTTCGCATCCGTAATCGATAGAATCATTTGGGGCTCAACCTGTTTCCCTTCTGACGCAATGCGATTATACGCTGTCGTCATCTCGAACAGCGTCAAGTCGGAAGTTCCTAGAGCAACTGCAGGCGATTCGGGAAACGTGACGTCGATACCGAGTCGTTGCGCCATTTTCGTGTACGGCTTGTAACCCACTTGCTCAAGCGTCTTGACTGCATAAATATTATCCGAAATCGCAATCGCCTGTGCCAATGAAATCGGCTTCGCCGCAAACTCCCCGTTAATATTGCTTGGTTCATATGTCGAACGACCGTCATCATACGTAAACAGCGTTTTTTCAGCTGTCATGAACGTTAAAGGATTCATCCCTTTTTCTAGCGCTGCCGCATAGAGGATCGGCTTCATCGCAGACCCTGGCTGACGCTTCGCTTGAGTCACCCGGTTGAAGGAGCTATCGCCAAAATCCACACCGCCTATCATCGACGTAACAAAACCTGTATCTGCGGCCATTGAAATGAATCCAACTTGCAGATCATTTTCAGGCATTGCTTGTTTAATTGCTTGTTCCGCCGCTTGCTGGTGCTGTTGATTCAGCGTCGTTCGGATTTGCCAGCCACCTTCCGCTGGTGCTCGACCTTTCGAAGCGAGAATGTCTTCTGCTTGTTGCCACGCAGCATCCAAAAAGTAAGGTGCCACTTGCTTCATATCTTTCCAACTATCTGTCTTGAGTACAATTTCCTCTTCTATTGCTCGTTCTTTCTGTTCAGTAGAAATATAGTCATAGCGCTCCATTTGATTCAGTACGAGCAATTGACGGTCACGTGAATTTTCAGGATGATCAAGTGGTGAATAAATGGAAGGGCCTTTTGCGATCGCCGCAATCGTAGCCGCTTCCTCTAATGTCAGGTCTTTCGCGGCTTTTGAGAAATAAAACCGGCTCGCCGCTTCCACTCCGTACATTCCGTGACCGAAGTAGACGGTATTTAAATAACCTTCCAAAATCGTATCCTTGTCATAGAAGATTTCCAGTCGATAGGCAAACAGCGCTTCATGGAGTTTCCGTGACCAAGACTTTTCGTGCGTCAAATACAGATTTCGCGCATATTGCATAGTAATCGTACTCGCTCCCTGTGCCTTACTCATCGTTTTGACATCCTTAAGAACTGCACCCGCAATCCGTTTATAATCAAATCCATTATGCGAATAAAATTGCTTATCTTCCGTTGCAACGAAGGCATCCGAAAGATAAGGCGACATATCAGACAGCTTCATCCAATAACGTCGATGTTGTGAAAAATGATCTCCAATCTGATGTCCACTATGATCAAGGAACAAGGAAGCCTTTGGTACGCTCAATGAAGGGGCACCAAGTACTTGAGCATATATTCGAAGGGCGATTAAGACAGTTAGGATTGCGGCTATTGACGTGATCGACAGAGATAATACAATCTTTTTCCATTTTTTACGATTTGTAGACTTTATATAATCGGTACGTTTCATTGCGCATCACATCCCGTTCCATTCAGTATCTTTTGACAGTATGGTACGGTTATGGACGGATTAAACGGTTCGTAGGAAAAGTTTAGATGTGTAACATTGAAACTAATGCCAGAAGAAGTGTATAATGAGTGAATCTATTTACTTAAGGCGGTGAACGAATGGAAGCGCCAAAAATGGAAGTTCAGCTCCGTTCCGTTATTCAACATCCAGACCAGCAAGCAGAAACGCATACGATGCAGGCAACTGGAGAACTCATTGAGAAAAAAGGACAGGCTTACTTATTGTTTGAAGAACGAACAGAAGGAATGCCATCAGTCCGAACGACCGTGAAATTACATGCCGATGATGCCTTCATCATGCGTAAGGGCGGCGTACAGATGCGATTGCCTTTCAGACAGGACGATGTCCGTTTCGGTACGTACGGTAATGGTCCTGCCGTTATGGATTTAGCCGTTCATACCAATCAACTGGAGTGGGTACCAGGACGCTTTACAGTAGCGTACGACTTACATTCAGACGAAAGTTTATTAGGGAAATACCATTTGACAATAACCTACTCGGAGGTAACACAATGAATGCAGTAGAGCAGATTCAACATGAAATTAAAGTAGCATTGCACGAAGCGATTGAAAAAGCACAATTAGTAGAAGGTGCAGAAATTCCGGAAATTAAACTGGAATCACCAAGAAGTAAAGAGAACGGTGACTATGCAGCGAATATCGCCATGCAGTTGACGAAACTAGCAAAAAAGCCACCACGGGCAATCGCGGAAAGTATTTTGGAGCACCTCGATACGACGAACACAGCAATTGACTCCATTGAAATCGCTGGACCTGGCTTCCTCAATATTCGCTTGAAAACAGACAGCCTTGGAAATATCGTGAAGACCGTCCTTGATCAAGGAGCTGACTACGGACGTTCCGACAGTGGACAACAACAAAAAATTCAAGTTGAATTCGTCTCAGCGAACCCAACAGGCGACTTGCACTTAGGGCACGCACGCGGAGCTTCGCTAGGCGATTCATTATGTAATATTCTCGATAAAGCAGGCTATGACGTAGCGCGCGAATACTATATAAACGATGCAGGTAATCAAATAAACAACTTGGCGTTATCTATAGACGTTCGTTATTTCGAAGCGCTTGGATTGGAAAAAGAAATGCCTGAAGATGGCTATCGTGGTGCAGATATTATCACGATCGCAAAAGGCCTGGTCGAACAATACGGCGACAAGTATGTCGATGTTCCAGAAGAAGAGCGACTGGCATTTTTCCGTGAGCACGGCTTGAATATCGAACTGGATAAACTGAAGAAAGACTTGGCGGACTTCCGCGTTCATTTTGATAACTGGTTCTCAGAGACGTCCCTATATAACAACGGCAAGATTGAAGTCGCACTTAATAAACTTCGTGAAAACGGCCATGTCTTTGAAGAAGACGGTGCCACTTGGTTCCGCTCCACTACATTTGGTGACGACAAAGACCGTGTACTAATCAAACAAGACGGTTCATTCACATACTTAACACCGGACATCGCGTATCACCAAGACAAATTGAGTCGCGGATTCGATAAACTCATCAATATTTGGGGAGCAGACCACCACGGATATATTCCACGTATGAAAGCGGCAATCCAAGCACTTGGCTATGACCGCGATACGCTCGAAGTAGAAGTGGCGCAAATGGTTCAGCTCTATAAAGACGGAGAAAAATTCAAGATGAGCAAGCGGACAGGCAAAGCAGTCACACTGCGTGAACTCGTAGAAGAAGTCGGCTTAGACGCTGTACGTTATTTCTTTGCGATGCGCTCAGGCGATGCACAAATGGACTTCGATCTAGATTTGGCAGTATCCAAATCCAATGAAAACCCTGTCTATTACGCACAATATGCACACGCACGTATTTGCTCGATTCTACGTCAGGCAAAAGAACAGAACGTAGAAGCGTCAACAGAGAACGTCACGTTATTGCAAGATGAAAAAGAGCTAGAGCTACTGAAGAAGCTCGGAGACTTCCCGAAACTAATCAGCGACTCGGCACGCATGCGCGCACCGCATCGTGTAACAACATATATCCAGGAACTAGCAGCTACATTCCATAGTTTCTACAACGCTAACAAGGTGCTTGATCCGGAAAATAAAGATCTTTCCGAAGCACGTTTGGCTTTGATTACAGCGACTAAAACGACGATTGCGAACGCGTTGAAATTAGTTGGCGTGCAAGCACCTGAAAGAATGTAATATATCAAAAAAGGCCAAGCAGATCGACTGCTTGGCCTTTTCTTTGTGAATGGGAAAGGGGAAAGCAACGTTTCGCTGCGTTCCAGGCGGACGCGTTCGGGAGGGGTCTCACCTGATATCCTCCCCGGGTCGCCGCCTCAAGTACAAAGATGTGCTCCTAACGCTTCGCTTTTACTCGCAAAAGCCGTCCTCCGTAACGGCTCTCACTTCGCTTCACTAGTGTTTCTTTCTTGAGTTAGAGAATGAAGTTCAAGAGCTTACGGGTGATTATGTTGTGAGGTCGGGAGGAAAAGGCAAAGTTTCGCTTCGTAATTCTTTGGTTTAAAAAGTTCCAATGACGCTAGACACATCAACAACTTAAAAGCGGTTCAACCTGCCAACACAACGAAAAGTAGGGAGTGAGGCGGAAGCAGGGGGCGACTCCCAGAGGATCAGGTCGACAGATGAGACAACCAAAGAGAGTGCAACGAACTGGTTGGCTCATCGCGGCCCCTCAGGAAAGCGTCCCCCTGCTGGAGCCTCACTCCCATGCCCCACTCAATCTCCTCCTATCCCCTGTACAACCAACGCTATTATCGCTATAATAAGTCATAATTACATATCTTCTAAAAAGGTTCTCAAAACTTGAGATGAAAAGCGAAATCGGTTCAAATCCGATGCGGTCCCGCCACTGTATGTGCCATGCACAAGCCAGGTCACCTGCCTTTTTAGAAAATGAAGTTCCGCAGCAACCTACGAGGATAGGTACAGTGGAAGAAATCACGTATTGATTTCATCCCGCCTAATCCTTCGAACTATCGAAGGTTTTTTTCATGTCTGCGGCTTGCGTAATGCAACACACATATTAAAGGAGGAACACACATGAAGAAGTTTTGGCAACTGATGCTGACGGCAATGCTTGCGGTACTACTACTCGCAGCATGCGGAAGTGACAGTAAAAAAGAAGAAACACCAGCAGATGAAAAACAAGCTGGCGAAGAAACGAACACAGAACAACAATCGACGGATACAACGAGTTATCCATACACCCTGACAGACGCGGCTGGCAAAGAACTTACATTTGAACAAGCGCCGGAAACTGTAATTTCATTAGTTCCAAGCAATACGGAAATTTTATTCGGTATTGATGCAGGAGATCAAGTCATTGCAGTAACAGAAAACGATGACTACCCTAAGGAAGTAACGGAGCTTGATACAGTAGGGGACTTTACGGTCAACGTGGAAAAAGTCATTTCATTGGAGCCGGAAGCAGTATTTGCACATGAAATGATGATGGGTTCAAGTGAAGAAGGATTGAATCAAATTCGTGACGCAGGCATCCCTGTGATCGTCGTACCAAATGCTGAGACATTTGACGAGACATATGAAACAATTGAACTGATTGGTGCAGTCATGGACAAAAATGTGGAAGCGAATCAAATCGTCGAAGATATGAAAACAAAAGTTGCGGATATTGAAAAGAAAGCAGCAGACATTACAGACAAGAAGCGCGTGTTTGTTGAAAACTCCGATGCACCTGAAATTTATACGCCAGGAAAGGGAACATTCCCACAGCAATTTTTAGATATGATAAACGCTGAAAACATCGTGACAGAAGAGGGCTGGATTATGATCAGTCCTGAAAAGATTGTAGATGAAAATCCGGATGTAATTTTGGCTATGTATAGTTATATTCCAAACGTCGTAGAAAACATTAAAACTCGTGACGGGTTCGATGCGGTTACTGCGATCAAAGAAGATCAAGTCATTCAATTGGATGAAGATATTACAAGCCGTACAGGTCCACGTTTAGCTGACGGATTAGAATTGTTTGCAAAAGCAGTCTATCCTGAGGTATTCGGTGAATAAAACCGCTCTCGCCTATGTCGTGTCGATTGCCACGTTGCTTGTGGCAATCTGGCTCGGCGTATCGATCGGTACAGTGAAAATACCAATAGAGACGCTATGGAATCAATCGGACGCGACCGCAAGTAATATTTTGTGGAAGATCCGTATGCCTCGTGTGTTGCTGGCGGGAATCGTCGGTGCCTCACTGGCTATTTCAGGAGCCGCTTTCCAAGGGCTGTTGAAAAACCCATTAGCTGATCCTTACACCCTCGGAGTGTCATCCGGTGCCTCTGTCGGCGCCGTGATCACACTCTTTTTTGGTATTTCTCTACCGGTTCTTGGCGCATTCACCTTACCTGTATTTAGTATGGTCGGTGCTGCAGTGACGATGTTTCTAGTGATCGGTTTTGCCCGTCTCGTCGATCGATCAATGAAAATGGAAACGATTATTTTGACAGGCATTATTTTCGGTTCGTTTCTTGGCTCCGTGCTGTCGCTGATGATCGCGTTAACGCAAGAAGAACTCCGTCAGATCGTGGGTTGGCTGCTTGGTAGCGTATCCATGCGCGGATGGAATTATATTCTAATGGTACTGCCGTTTTTCATCATCGGCTCATTCATGCTGTGGCTCAATCGTCGCGAATTGAACGCTTTATTATTCGGTGAAGAACGCGCGCATCATCTTGGGGTCAATGTCAAACAGCGTAAATTAATGATTTTGCTTGGCGGTTCGGTATTAACCGGTTCTGCTGTTGCTGTGTCTGGGACAATCGGCTTCGTGGGCCTAGTTGTCCCTCATATGACACGTATGCTATGGGGCTCTGATCACCGTCACGTGTTGCCGTTATCATTATTCAACGGTGCCTCATTATTAATCATTTGCGATCTCGTCGCACGAACGGTTATTTCGCCGGCTGAATTACCGGTCGGCGTCATTACAGCATTCATTGGCGCTCCGGTGTTTGCTTACATCTTTTACAAACAACGTAGAAAAGGAGCGATGTGAAGATGTTGCAAGTGGAGAACTTATCAGGAGGCTACGGCAAAGAACCGATTGTGCGAAATGTGTCGTTCCACGTGGAAAAAGGAGAAGTTCTTGGGATTTTAGGGCCGAATGGTAGCGGAAAGTCAACCTTACTGAAAATCATTTCGGGTATTTTGCCGAAACAAAGCGGCAAGGTAATGATTGCAGGAAAACCTTCTGGCGCATATAGCCAAAAGCAATTCGCGCAGCAAGTAGCCGTCTTGCCACAGCTTCATGCCCATGCTTTTTCCCATAGCGTGAAAGACACCGTCGCTCTCGGTCGTTATCCGTATCAGTCAGGGATTTTCTCGAGCTGGTCGGAGCTGGACGAGCAAGCGGTGCAGGAAGCGATGAACCATACAGGTGTCACGCGATATGAAAATACCGCCATTGAATTATTATCTGGAGGCGAGCAACAACGCGTATTCGTTGCGCAAGCACTCGCCCAGCAAGCACCTATTTTATTATTGGATGAACCAACGAATCATCTAGACATTGCGCATCAGCAGCAATTGCTCGATACGATCCGCAATCAAGCGAGACAGAAGGGGATCACGGTCATTTCAGTATTTCACGACATCAATCTGGCCGCTCTTTATTGCGATCGCCTGCTGCTGTTGAAGAACGGGGAAGTAGCATCAATGGGTGTACCGCAAGACGTTGTACTCGAGTCAGAGATTCATCATGTGTACAATGCGCGTGTCAAAACGCAACCCCATCCTGAAATGCCAAAGCCTCAAATGACGCTATTGCCGAACTTGCAAGAAAAGGTAGAACAGTTTTGTGTAAAGAAAGCGGACGTAATGATTCAAGAAGATCATGTCTTGTTGCAATCAAGCCAACCGTTGAAGACGATTTCTTCCGCTGTCCATAATGCAGGACTTGGTTGGTATCGGACGTTCGTCAATCGAGGTGTGCGTGCGGATTATATGATCGATGATGTCCAACGCGAGAATACGGAATACTTGCGAGCTCTTGGTTATCATCTGACAGATACAGTCGCGATGATGACTGCCGTTAGTCCTGAGCACGTTGAAGTAGAAGAGTACGAAGGAGAATTTGGCTCGATTGTCGTGGCGGTGACAGCAGGTGTCGGAAACGCAGTGGACGTTTCGAAGTCCTGGCAACGTGAAGATATTCCTTACATCGGGACGATCAACACATGGGTATTCATTAACGGCGAATTAAGTGAAGAAGCTTTCGTCCAAGCATTGATTACTGCAACAGAAGCGAAAGTGAAAGCACTGCAGGATGAGCAAGTAAAGGATCTTGAATCCGGCACGGTCGCTACAGGTACTTCGACAGACAGCTTGTTGATCGCATCGACACAGCAAGGAGAATACTTGCCATATGCCGGACCGATCACGCAACTCGGAAAGTTGATCGGTAAAGGAGTCTATGACTGTACGGTACGGGCTATTCATTCGTATCGATTAGCAGTAGGTGAGTACACATGATTCCCGCACATTTCATAGCGATCGCGATCGGCATGGTGCTCGACCGGCTCATTGGTGATCCGCCTAACTGGCCCCATCCAGTCAAATGGCTAGGTACGACGATTAGTAATTTGACTAAGCTAATGAATAAAGGCCGTATGCGGACAGTAAAAGGTGCGATTTTATGGGTAGTTATTTGCATGACAACGTTTTTTCTCGTCATCTGGCTCGTTAGTATCGCGTATCGTCTGCATCTAGTAGCGGGCATCGCGATCGAAGCGCTACTCATTGCGGCGGGACTTGCGCAAAAGAGTTTGCGTGATGCGGCTTTGTTAGTCTATGAGCCATTGAAGTCAGGAGAGATGAACGAAGCACGTGAGAAACTCAGTTGGATTGTCGGCAGAGATACGAAGAAGCTCGATGAAAGTGCGATATCCCGCGCTACGATTGAAACGGTTTCAGAAAATACGTCTGACGGAATCACAGCTCCATTATTTTGGGCATTCTTGCTCGGAGCACCAGGTTTGTGGTTGTATAAAGCGGTCAATACACTCGATTCTATGGTCGGGTACAAAGATGAGCGTTATCGTGAATTCGGAAAAGTTTCGGCTCGTATGGATGATCTCTTTAACTGGATACCTTCAAGAATTACAGGATTGCTGATTCTATTGTTCACTCCGAATAAAGGTGGACATTCATTAAAAAAGCGGATTAGCGGCTGGTTAGGCGATGCCAAAAAGCATATGAGTCCGAATAGCGGCTATCTCGAAGCAGCAACGGCTTGGCAACTTAATATCCAGTTAGGCGGCAGCAGTACATATCGCGGAGTAGTATCGGAACGAGCGGTACTTGGTCCAGCAGTCATTGCGAATAAAGACCATATTCATTCCGCTACGTACCAAATGCAAGTCGTGTCTTGGACTTTCTGGTCACTAGGCACAGTATTAGGAGGGATTTTCTATGCGATTGCCTGAACACGGTGCAAACAGCAAACGACTATATGTATCAATGAATATTCCATTGCCTGATGAAGTGCTCGATTTCAGTGAAAACTGTAATCCGGCAGGACCTCCACCGTCCGTAGTGGAAGCATGGCCTACGTTGATTTCGACGCTCAACAGCTATCCCGATCCAGACGGTCAGCCATTTCGTTCGGCAGTTTCGCTCTTTCATCAAGTAGACGAACAACAGGTACTTGTCGGCAACGGTGCGGCAGAAATACTATCTCTATTGGCAGGGAGCTACCGAGGGAAACGCGTCCTCTTAATTGACCCAACGTTTTCTGAATATCGCGCGACGCTTGAAGTGAACGGCGCAGAGGTCGTATCGCTTCAAGCTAGTGAAGCAGAAGGTTTTCAATTACCTATGCGCCAAATTCTAGAAGCATTACCTGAAGCGGATGCGCTGTATATTTGCACACCTAATAATCCGACAGGCTTGTTGCCTTCAAAAAATGAGCTACTAACAATTATAGAAGCTGCTAAAAATAGTTCAACAGATGTTGTGCTAGACGAAGCGTTCATCGATTTTGTCGATGAATCAAAGTCCTTTATTCCCCAAGTCGCGAACTATCCGAACTTGTTAATTGTGCGCTCGATGACGAAAATGTACGCGATACCTGGTATCCGTCTCGGGTATATAATCGCTCACCCTGAACGAATCAAAACGCTTAAACAACGAGCTTCCCACTGGCATGTTAACGGACTCGCTGCTGAAATCGGGGTGTTATGTCTGCAGGAAGAAGCGTATCGTCAACAGGCGATTTTGCATGCACAAACGGAGCGCTTAAAGATGGCGCAGTTCTTGCGCTCGCAAGGCTGTGAAGTACTCGATTCTTCGGCAAATTATCTCGTCATGAAGCCTCTGCAAGATACGAAGAAGCTGTATACAGATTTATTGAAACAAGGCATCGTCCTGCGTCACTCTGAAAACTTCCGCGGGATGGACGGGCACTGGTTACGGATTGGCATGAAGTCCAAACCGATGATGGATACACTGCGGGAGGCGATGGATCAATGGTTCAAGCAACAATAACATTCATCAGTGGCGGTGCACGCAGTGGGAAAAGTGCTTATGCAGAACGTCTGCTTACGAATCAACCAGCAGGTCGCCATGTCTATATCGCATCCGGTGTAGCAGCCGATGAAGAGATGAAGCAACGGATTGATCAACATAAAGAAGATCGTCGACATGCGAATTGGCACACAATCGAGCAACCGAAAAACCTCCATGAAGTGATGCCGTTTCTAAAGCCAGGCGATCTCGTTTTATGGGATTGCCTCACTACGTGGCTCGCGAATGAAATGTATGAAGGATACGAAGAAGGTACACCTTGCGTTTCGCGTTTGGGATGTTTAGAACAAAAGCAGGGGAAATTACTTCGTACGATTAAGCAAATGAAAGAAATCGTCTCCCATTTAGTCATTGTTTCGAATGAAGTCCTCGATGAGTGGCCGCAATACGAAGAGGAGACGGAAATCTACCGCCGAACAATTGGTAAGCTTCATCAACAAATCGTGGAATTTGCTGATCACGCGATTGAAATGGATCACGGTATTCCAATCGTCTGGAAAGGGGAACATTTATGAACGGATTAATGATCGTTGGCACGGCGTCAGATGTCGGTAAAACAATGATTTGCACCGCGTTATGCCGACTGCTTGCGAATGAAGGCGTTCGTGTAGCGCCTTTCAAATCACAAAACATGTCCGGCTTCTCTGAAACAGTAGCAGACGGACGTGAAATCAGTCGGTCCCAATTCCAGCAGGCACAAGCAGCTCGCACTCAACCGATCGCTGAAATGAATCCCATTTTGATGAAGCCGCAAGAAAACTTGCAGGCCGAAGTTCTATTGATGGGAGTGCCGCTTGAAACGATAGACGGGCAGACCTTTCGTGAAGAGTATTTTGACAAAGGTCTTGAAACGATCCAACAGGCGTTACATTATTTGTCCAATCACTACGACTCGCTGATCATCGAAGGAGCGGGGAGTACCACCGAAGTAAATTTGATGGACCGTGAACTGACGAATATGCGCGTCGCGGAACTAGCAGATGTGCCTGTCCTACTAGTTGCAGACATTTCTAAAGGCGGTGCATTTGCCTCGATTGTCGGCACCCTTCAACTTCTTTCAGAAGAGAGACGTCAGCGTGTCAAAGGGATTATTATTAATAAATTTTACGGTGACGCTTCCTATTTCGAAGATGGCGTGAAATTCATTGAACAATACACGGGGATTCCGGTTGCGGGTGTCATTCCTGTGTTAGAAAACCATGGAATTCCAGAAGAAGATATGGATCATATCACGCTTCCTGCAACGGAAGGTGTCGATGTCTACGAACAATGGGCGGCTCACGTCAAGAGACATATCGACTGGCCGTTAATTCAATCTATTTTGGCGTAAAGGAGCGAGAAGATGAATAGCATTTTATTAGCGCTCCAATTTTTCACATCGCTACCTGTTCATAAAGAACTGCCGCTCGGGAAAAAAGAAGTATCCGGCATGTATATTGCGCTGCCGTTCGTCGGTGGCGGAATCGGTCTACTGCTGGCGGGAGTTGCCTATATCACGAGTGATTTCAATAGTTTCCTTGCGGCGGTACTCATTTTGCTTGCGGGACTCATTGCGACAGGAGGCTTGCATGTAGACGGTTTTGCAGATCTTGGCGATGCATTCTTTTCCTATCAAGATCGTGAAAAACGCCTGACTATTATGGATGACCCGCGACTCGGCGCATTCGGCACGTTGTCGTTACTCGTTTTACTCTGTTTGAAAATCGGTCTATTCATTGAAATTCTGCAGCTTGTAAACGGTTGGGCACTGCTCGTGGCGGTGCCGATTCTCTCCCGCGCCGCTTTAGTAGGGTATTACACAGTAACGAAAACTGCGAAACCAAGCGGCATTGCGCACTTTTTCAAACAACACTTCCTGCGCGGGCGGATGCTAGTTGCTGTAAGTATAATCAGTATAGTAACGGTTGTTCTGTTAAGTATTCAATACCGTTCCATTTTATTACTCCCGGTCATGCTACTCGTCATCTGCTTGTCGATCTGGCTTTATAATCAATGGACAATCAAACATTTTGGCGGTGTCACAGGGGATTTATGTGGAGCGTTCATTGAAGGAATGGAGGTGCTATTATGGCTCGTCCTTATCGTATATTTCTCGTTCGGCATTTAAAGACGACTGCGAATGCACAGAAGATATATTGTGGGTGGACGGATAGCGGATTGGTTTCTTTAGAAGGCGAGGCCATTGAGTTTCCAGTAGCTGTCCAACAGGTAGTTGGTAGTGACTTGATTAGAACCCGTCAAACAGCGGCCATTTATTTTCCACAAATAGACTTTACGGCCGATCCGCGATGGCGGGAATGTAATTTCGGGGACTTTGAAGAACAAACGTATGATCAGTTGAAAAATGATCCCGACTATCGCAACTGGCTAGACGATTCTTGGAACACACCACCGCGCAATGGGGAAACATTGCAGCAGGTTAAGTTACGCGTGTTGAATGCATTAGCTGAACTGCCGAATGAAGCAGTCGTCGTGACGCATGGCGGCGTGATTCGTGTAGTGCTCGATACATTCACCCAAGATCAACGTTCATTTTGGGAATGGGACGTAACCAACGGCTCCATTTGGCAACTCGAATGGGCTAGCGAAAAAGAATTCAAGGAGGGGAAGCCATGCACGTCTTTATCGGAGGTGCCTATAACGGCAAAACGGACTATGTGAGACGTTGGATTGGCGATACGGCGGCATGTTTCTGTACAATGGATACAGCAGCAACCGCTAACCCCGGTGAAACACTCATCATTACCGATTTACACGAGTGGCTGATGACGACAGACATAACAGAAACAGAAGCAGGTAACGCGGTGCGCGAAATGAGTGGACCGAACACCGTCTTCATTTTGACGGAAATCGGGCGAGGCATTGTACCGCTTGACGCACAGCAACGGGAACTCCGCGATCGATGCGGCCGTTTGTATCAGCAATTATTCGCAGAAGCAACAACTGTTACAAGAATTTGGTATGGTATTCCTCAAACAATTAAAGGAGTGAAGTGAAATGAAAATCTATACGAAGACTGGCGATAAAGGAACGACAAGTTTAATTGGTGGACGCGTCGCGAAAGACGATTTGCGCGTCGAAGCATACGGCACGATCGATGAACTGAATTCATTCATCGGTAAAGCGATGACGGAACTTGACGGAGAGAAGTTTGCAGATATTCTAACCGATCTCGAGACGATCCAAAATGAATTATTCGACGGTGGCGGCGACTTAGCGAACGTTATGAAAGAGCGTCATTACAAGCTCGACGAAGAACCTGTCACAGTTCTTGAAAATCGAATTGATAAGCTAATGGAAGAAGCGCCTGAACTAGAACGCTTCATCCTACCAGGTGGCTCACCAGCTGCAGCAACATTACACATCGCGCGTACCGTCACACGCCGCGCTGAACGTGTAACCGTTACGTTGATGAACGCAGCAGACGACGTATCACCGGTTGTTGGACGCTACTTGAACCGTCTGTCGGACTACCTATTCGTAGCGGCACGCATCGTGAACGCTCGACTCGGCATTTCGGACAATGAATACGTCCGCAGCGCAAAAGTATTCCGCACGAATGAGAAAAAAGATAAGTAATCATGAGTAAACAAGGCCCCCTGTTAGTGCCAGGGGCCTTGTTTTTTGTGGTGTGGCGTTCAATGAGTCTGCGTGTCCGCTCATTGTCGAGGCCAAAGCGCTCAAAGTGTCCGCGTATCCGCTCAATGTCGAGACTAAAGCGCTCAAAGTGTCTGCGTGTTCGCTCAATGCCGAGGCTTAATCGATCAATGCGTCTGCGTGTCCGCTCATTGCCGAGGCCTAAGCGCTCAATGTTTCTGCGTATCCGCTCAATGTCGAGGCTAAAGCGCTCAAAGTGTCCCATATTCGCTCATTCTCCAGACCAAAACGCTCAATGCCCCCGCCCATCCGCTCAATCCAACCCCGCATCCGCTCAATCCCCAAACCACATCAAACCCGAATCACCTCATACAACTCCGTAAACTCTCTCTTACTCAAAATCTTCGGTACAGGATACAATGGATTCGCTTCTGCAAAGGCGCGTTTAACCATTAACGGAATATCTTCAACCATAATTCCATCCACCTGCTCCGGGATATTCATCGCATGATTCAACGCCCGAATTTCCTCGATAAACTTCTCGGCCTTCATTCGCCTCGTATCCGAATGACTTGTAATGCCAATTAAATCAGCCAACTCAGAAAGTGGGTCGTATACACTTTTGCCGTAATACTCGAGCACGTGTGGCAAAATAATCGCATTCGCTAATCCGTGTGGCATGCTGTAAAATCCGCCGAGCGTGTGTGCAATAGCATGGACATTTCCGACATACGCCCTTGTAAATGCTTTGCCTGCTAAATAAGAAGCCCATTGCATATTCGTTCGCGCAGTCAAATTATCTCCATTGCGATACGCTTCATATAAATTTGAGAATACGAGTTGCACTACTTCACGGCTATCATTCCACGTTTCATACGTATTACTGTTGCCAATATACGCTTCCACTGCGTGCGTTAACGCATCCATTCCAGTAGCGGCGGTAATCGCTGGCGGCAACTTCATTGTCAATAATGGATCGAGTACAGCGTAGTGGGGGATCAGTGACGTATCATTGATCGCATACTTCTCAAGCGTCTCACTATTCGTCACGACTGCAGCAAGCGTTGCTTCACTTCCGGTTCCCGCTGTCGTAGGTACCGTGAACAACGTAGGGATTTGCTTGCGCACGTGGAATAAACCTTTCAACTCGGGAATCTGTTTCTCAGGTCTCGCAATTCTTGCACCCACTGCTTTTGCACAATCAATCGGAGATCCGCCACCGAACGCAATGAGCGCTTCGCAATCATTTGCTACGTACAAGCCACGTGCTTCTTCGATATTGACTATCGTGGGATTCGCGACAGTTTGGTCATACACCAAGTATTTGATGCCGAGTGAATTGAGCCCAACTAGCATGACGTCTAGTAAACCTAGCTTGGCGATGTCGCGATCCGTAATAATGAGCACACTATGAATTCCAAGACTTTTCACTTTCCCCGCAAGGCCTTCCAAACTACCAGGCCCGACTAGTAGCTCAGGCTCTCGCCAAGGTAAAAAATTCATTCCCACTTTGAGTCCTTTTTGAAATAAACGCGCATTCAATCGATACATAACAAAACCCCTTTCCAATGTTAGCAACACATTATGAAAACGTTATCATGAAATGGTCAAATTTGCTATATTCAGATATAATGAAAATAGAGTATTGTAATATCCTAGATAATAATGTGCTAGATGTGTAGAGAATATAATTTTGCTAATTTGGAACGATTCCAGGCCCTATATAAATTTGTAAATTAAAGTAACATAACGATAAAGCCTATAATAGAGGGACTGTGTGAGAGAATAATCACAAAAAATAAATAACTACTTGACAAAAAGGGCTTTCAACCATAGTAAGAAAATAAAAAATAAACTTTTAAAAACTGTTGACTGAATGATCATTCATTATTACACTAGATATAGAATATTATTGAAAGCGGTTTCTTAAAGGGGATCTCAAGTAGAAGAAATGGAAGGGGAATAAGAGATGAATATACTACTCATCGCAAACTGGATTTTATTTGTAGCAGTTGTCGTATACGGCTTTGGTCTATTCCTATATCTATTAAAAACTCGCTACGAATTCATCCGACTGGGGAGAAAAGAAGAATTCGACAATGACGTCAAAGCGCGACTAAAGAAAATTTGGGTGTATGTATTTGGACAAAAGAAACTATTGAAAGATAAAAAGAGTGGGGCCATCCACGTCATGTTCTTTTATGGCTTCCTACTCGTTCAATTCGGAGCAATTGACCTGATTTGGAAAGGCTTAAAGCCAGGATCACATCTACCACTTGGCCCGTTGTACCCGGCATTTACATTCTTCCAAGAGATTGTCGTATTCGTTATCCTAGTAGCGGTCGTATGGGCATTCTACCGTCGTTACATGGAGAAACTAGTTCGTCTAAAGCGCGGTTGGAAATCCGGTCTAGTTCTTATATTTATTGGACTACTTATGCTTTCCACACTGGTCGCTAACGGTGCGAACATGATTTGGCATAATGAAGGCACTACATGGACAGAGCCTATGGCATCGCTCATCGCAACTGTATTCAGCGCTGTTCCAACAGGCGTAGCCGTTACCATATTCTTTGTTGGCTGGTGGGTACACTTACTGACATTGCTGACGTTCCTAGTGTATGTACCACAATCTAAGCACGCGCACTTGATCGCAGGTCCGGCAAACGTTTATTTCCACCGGTTAGACCATGCAGGACGTTTGAAACCAATCGATTTTGAAGCACTTGAAGAAATCGAAGACGAAGACGATATGCCGCCACTTGGTGTAGGCAAGATCACGGACTTCACACAAGCGCAAATGATCGACTTCTATGCATGTGTAGAATGTGGACGTTGTACAAATATGTGTCCGGCAACAGGTACAGGTAAAATGCTGTCACCGATGGACTTGATCACGAAGCTACGTGATCACTTAACAAACACAGGTGCTGTCATGACGAAGCAACAGCCATGGGTACCTCAACTACTATTTAAAAACTCACAAGGAAATCAATTGGCACTCGCTGCTACGGCAGAAGGAATGACAATGGACGAACTATACAATCCTTCATTGATCGGCGACGTCATCACAGAAGAAGAAATCTGGGCATGTACGACGTGCCGTAACTGTGAAGATCAGTGTCCTGTAATGAATGAACACGTAGATAAAATTATTGATCTTCGTCGTTATCTTGTTATGACGGAAGGGAAGATGAACCCAGATGCACAGCGCGCGATGACCAACATCGAACGTCAAGGTAATCCATGGGGCCTTAACCGTAAAGAGAAAGAAAACTGGAGAGATGCACGTCCAGACTTGCACATCCCGACAGTGAAGGAAGCGAAAAAAGCTGGAGAAGACTTTGAATACTTACTATGGGTTGGTTCTATGGGAGCGTTTGATAACCGCTCACAGAAAATCGCTCTATCGTTCGCACATTTATTGAATGAAGCAGGGGTAAGCTTTGCGATTCTTGGTAACAAAGAGAAGAACTCAGGAGACACACCACGTCGTCTCGGGAATGAATTCTTATTCCAAGAGCTCGCAACAGCAAATATCGCAGAATTTGAAAAAGCGAGCGTCTCGAAAATTGTTACGATCGATCCGCACGCATACAATATCTTCAAAAATGAATACCCAGATTTCGGACTGCAAGTCATCGTTAAACACCATACCGAGTTGCTACACGAACTGGTTATGGCAGGCAAGCTAGTACCGAAACATGCAATCGATGAAGTCATCACATTCCACGATTCTTGTTACCTAGGCCGCTACAACGATGTCTACGATCAGCCGAGAGAAATTCTTAAAGCGATTCCAGGCGTACAGTTGGTAGAAATGGAACGTAACCGTGAAGACGGCATGTGCTGTGGAGCGGGTGGCGGTATGATGTGGATGGAAGAAGATACAGGTCAGCGCGTCAACGTAGCACGTACTGAACAAGCACTTGAAGTCAGTCCGGGAATCATTTCATCAGGTTGTCCGTATTGCTTGACGATGTTGTCTGACGGAACGAAAGCTGTTGAAGTCGAAGAACAAGTCGGCACATACGATATTGCTGAACTATTGGAACGCTCGATCTTTGGAGAACACCAAACAGTCTCTGAATCTGAAGAAGTAGAGGAAATAGTAGAGTCGGAAGAAGGGATTCTGGAGCCTGAGTTAGCTGTAACGGTTGAAACAGAGGATGAAACACCGGAAACCGACGATAGAAAACAAGATTGAAATTATTGCGAATTTCGTGTCAATACCGTACAATTAAGATATCTAAAACGCTAACAATTCAATAAACTATTAATAAGAGGGTCTAAACGCCCTCTTATTTAGTAGTAAGATATCGAGCGAGCGTTCAGTCAGTAAACTACTAGGGGGAATAGAGAAATGAGAACAGTGATATTACAAGGTGCTAGAACACCATTTGGTAAATTAAGCGGTGCATTGCAAACACAAACAGCAAGCGATCTAGGCGGTATTGCTATCAAGGAAGCGCTTGCACGCGCTGGAGTACAAGGCGATCAAGTAGACGAAGTCATCATGGGGACTGTTTTACAAGCAGGGCAAGGCCAGATTCCTTCCCGTCAAGCAGCTGTTAAAGGCGGCATTCCATACGGTGTCAAGACTGAAACGATCAACAAAGTATGCGCTTCCGGAATGCGCAGTATCACACTCGCTGATCAGTTGATCCGTCTTGGGGATGAGACAACGATCGTCGCTGGTGGTATGGAATCGATGACCAACGCACCGTATTATGCAAATGTCCGTTCAGGCTTGAAAATGGGCGATAGCACATTAGTAGACGGCATGATTTATGATGGACTGACGTGTTCATTCTCCGAAGGCAATGTTCACATGGGCACATACGGAAACAGTACAGCTAACGACTTTTCAGTAAGCCGTGAAACGCAGGACAAATGGTCATTACGCAGTCATGAACGTGCACTTGAAGCGATGGAAAAAGAATTATTCGCAGAAGAAATCGTTGGAGTCAGCATTCCACAACGTAAAGGCGAGCCAGTCGTTGTGACAGAAGATGAAGGCCCGCGTAGAGGCAGTTCACTTGAAGCGTTGGCAAAACTCCGCCCAGCTTTCGGTAAAGACGGAAGTGTCACAGCTGGAAACGCACCCGGCATCAACGACGGTGCATGTGCGGTTGTGTTAATGAATGAAGATGAAGCGAAGAAGCAAGGCAAAGAACCGCTTGCTGTTATTCTAGGTCACGCGGAAGTAGCCATCGAACCGGAACGTTTCCCTGAAACACCAGGTCATGTCATCAGAGCATTACTTGAGAAAACAGGTAAAACGGCAGACGATATTGATCTATACGAAATCAATGAAGCATTCGCAGTCGTTGCCCTTGCAAGCTCACAAATCGCTGGACTAGACGAAGAAAAAGTGAACGTCAATGGTGGCGCAGTCGCACTTGGACACCCAATCGGTGCAAGCGGAGCACGTGTCGTTCTTACCTTGGCGAATGAACTAAAACGTCGCGGTGGTGGAATCGGTATCGCTGCAATCTGTTCAGGTGGCGGCCAAGGTGATGCCATCATGATCGAAGTACCAAAAACTAACTGAGCGGGGGCATTCCAGATGACAATTGAAAAAGTATTCGTAATCGGCGCAGGTCAAATGGGCGGAGGAATTGCCCAGGTCTGCGCACAGGCAGGCTATCAAGTAACTCTTCACGATCTCAATGAAGAAGCATACGACCGAGGTTTTAAGGTCATCACGAAAAACTTATCGCGCAACGTGGAAAAAGGACGTATGACAGAGGAAGAAAAAGAAGCAGTACTTGGTCGTTTCACGAAATCACTGGATATGCAAAATGCCAAAGATGCCGACATCGTCATCGAAGCGGCAGTTGAAAATATGGCAATTAAAACAAAAATCTTTGCAGAGCTAGATGAAATCACACCGGAACACACGATATTGGCAACGAACACATCTTCGTTGCCTATTACGGAAATCGGTGCAGCTACTAAACGTCCAGGAAAAGTGATCGGCATGCACTTCATGAATCCGGTACCGGTCATGCAGCTCGTTGAAGTTATCCGAGGCCTTGCTACAGATGATGATGTCTACGAAGCAGTCGAAGAGATGACGAAAAAGCTCAGCAAAACACCGGTTGAAGTGAATGACGCACCAGGATTTGTTGCGAACCGTGTACTGATGCCGATGATTAACGAGGCCATCTTCACATTGTACGAAGGTGTCGCAACAAAAGAAGCAATTGACGACGTCATGAAAATGGGAATGAATCATCCGATGGGGCCTCTGCAACTGGCAGATTTCATTGGACTCGACACATGTCTCTACATTATGGAAACATTGTATGAAGGATTCGGCGACTCGAAATACCGTCCATGCCCATTGCTGCGTAAATACGTTAAAGCAGGTTGGCACGGCAAGAAAACTGGACGCGGTTTCTATTCATACGAATAAAGGAATTAAGTTGAAAGCAAGAGGTGAAGAGGATGGATTTTACATTAACAGAAGAACAACAAATGATGCGCCAAATGGTTCGTGATTTCGCAAAGAACGAGATCGAACCTTGGATTCCCCGGATGGAAGATGGAGAATTTCCGCGTGAACTACTAGAGAAAATGGGCGAGCTTGGATTGATGGGAATTACGGCGCCTGAACAGTATGGAGGTTCAGAGATGGACTTCCTGTCATATATCATCGCGATTCACGAACTATCAAAAGTCAGTGCTGTCATGGGGGTCGTGTTGTCTGTCCATACTTCTGTTGGAATGAATCCGATCCTTTACTTCGGCACGGAAGAACAAAAGAATCGCTACTTGCCGAAAATGGCATCTGGTGAATATCTCGGTGCATTCTGTCTGACAGAAGCATCGTCCGGATCAGACGCAGGTTCATTGAAAACGAAAGCGAAGCGAGTCGACGACCACTACGTGATCAACGGCTCCAAAATGTTCATCACAAACGGTGGGGAAGCGGACGTCTACATCGTATTTGCTAACACGGCTCCTGAAAAAGGAACATACGGCATCACCGCATTCATCGTCGACCGAGACACACCGGGATTATCTATAGGTAAAGACGAAAAGAAAATGGGCCTTCACGGCTCTCGAACCGTCGCACTCAGCTTCGATAATATGAAAGTACCAGTGGAAAATAGACTAGGTGAAGAAGAAGGCGGCTTTAAAATCGCCATGGCCAACCTCGACGTCGGCCGAATCGGCATCGCCGCTCAAGCGCTAGGCATAGCAGAAGCCTCACTAGAAGCCGCGGTTGCCTACGCAAAAGAACGCGAACAATTCGGCAAACCAATCGCAGCCAACCAAGGCGTAGGATTCAAACTAGCCGACATGGCCACCGCAACAGAAGCGGCCCGACTACTAGTCTACCGCGCAGCTTGGCTACGTTCAGAAGGCAAACCATGCGGCAAAGAAGCCTCCATGGCCAAACTATTCGCATCCCAAGCATCCGTAGACAACTCCATAGAAGCCGTCCAAGTATTCGGCGGCTACGGCTACACAAAAGACTACCCAGTAGAACGCTACTTCCGCGACGCAAAAGTATGCCAAATCTACGAAGGCACAAGCGAAATCCAAAAAGTAGTCATCGCCAAACACCTAACAAACTAAAGGTAGAAGCGCTTAGGGGAGCGCATGGCGCGGTGACCTACAACAACTTACAAATTTAATGATGTCAGTTTGCTTCAACAAGTTATAAGTAGGGATTGGAGTGGAAGACAGGGCGACTCCCTCTTGGAAATACGATAGTGACAAGGTTTATCGAGTTTTGAATAAGACTAAAAATTATTTTTCGGATGTATCTGTAGTATGCATCCCCTAAAAAATATATGACTTTACGTTATCTGTAAGTAGAA
>NZ_PDYR01000012.1:0-113081 GCF_002743165.1 Sporosarcina sp. P19
TACTTACAGATAACGTAAAGTCATATATTTTTTAGGGGATGCATACTACAGATACATCCGAAAAATAATTTTTAGTCTTATTCAAAACTCGATAAACCTTGTCACTATCGTATTTCCAAGAGGGAGTCGCCCCTCCTACGCGCCACTCCCTGAAATGCGAGTGGGTGATACTATTTGTTGTGCATTGAAGTTAGTGTTGTAATACTCTTTTGAACTTCTGTACTTGAATCTAAATAAGTTTAGATAATACTTCACACTCTACATACAGTAAGTGATCTAAGTACCCGTACTATAAAAGTAGGATGGAAGCGGAGGCTGGCGGCGAAGTGCAAAGATGTGCTCCTAACGCTTCGCTATTACTCGCAAAAGCCGTTCTTCGTTACGGCTCTTCCCGCGGGCCCATGGAAAGCGTCCGCCAGCCGGAGCTTCCATCCGATTGTACGCACTAGATAACTCCCACTCCCAACCCTTTTTAATTCAAATCTGCTCGGAAATAGGGCATGATAGAGATAGAGAGTCTGATTATTACTTTGAGAGGTGGATGTAAAGATGGAATATCGTATTGAGCATGACACGTTCGGAGAAATACAAGTACCAGCAGATAAGTTATGGGGCGCGCAGACGCAGCGCAGTAAGCACAACTTTAAAATCGGCGGGGAACGCATTCCGCTTGGTGTAATCCAAGCCTTTGCCCATTTGAAAAAATCAGCAGCGATCGCAAGTCATTCATTCGGCAATCTATCCGAAGTTAAAATGAAAGCTATTAAAGTAGCAGCAGAAGAGGTAATCGAAGGTAAATGGGACGAGCACTTCCCGTTAGTCGTTTGGCAAACAGGGAGCGGTACGCAGTCAAACATGAACATGAACGAAGTACTCGCTAACCGTGGTAACCAGTTGCTTGAGGAGTGGGGCGAGGAAGAACGTCTGCATCCGAATGATGATGTCAATAAATCACAAAGCTCCAACGATACATTCCCAACAGCTCTACACGTGGCGGGTGTTATTGCGGTAGAGCGCGAAGTATTGCCGGCAATTGATAAACTAGCAGCAACACTTCAAAAAAAATCCGAAGACTTCGCGGATATCATCAAAATTGGACGTACGCACTTGCAGGACGCGACGCCATTGACGTTAGGCCAAGAAATCAGCGGTTGGCACAAAATGCTAGAGAAAACACACAGCATGCTGGAAACTAGTGTCCAGACAATGAAAGAACTTGCAATCGGCGGTACAGCAGTTGGTACAGGACTTAACGCACCAGCTGGATTCGGCGAAAAAGTGGCGGAAGAGATTTCAAAATCTGTCGGCATTGAGTTTACATCTGCACAAAATAAATTCCACGCATTGACGAGTTATGATGAAGTCGTCTATACACACGGCGCACTGAAAGCATTGGCTGCGGACTTGATGAAAGTAGCAAATGACGTACGTTGGTTGGCAAGTGGTCCACGTTCAGGTATCGGCGAAATTACGATTCCAGAAAACGAACCGGGCAGCTCGATCATGCCAGGTAAAGTGAACCCGACACAGAGTGAAGCATTAACGATGGTTGTGGCACAAGTAATGGGTAACGACGCAACAATCGGATTTTCTGCAAGCCAAGGGAACTTTGAATTGAACGTCTTCAAACCAGTTATTATTTACAACTTCCTACAATCAGCGAAATTACTTGCTGACGGTATGATCAGCTTCAACGACAACTGTGCGGTAGGAATTGAACCGAACCGTGAAGAAATCGACAATAAAGTGAAGAATTCATTGATGCTAGTAACGGCTTTGAATCCGCATATCGGCTATGAAAATGCGGCGAAAATCGCGAAGAAGGCTCATACAGAAGGTACAACGCTGAAAGAAGCGGCACTTTCTACTGGTTTATTGACAGAAGCGCAATTTGACGAATATGTAGATCCAAGCAAGATGACGGGCAACTCATAATTGTCATGAATTTGTACGCTTGTTTTTCCCGCAAACCATGTATACTAAAGGCATAACCTCTATACGAAGGAGTCAGGAATATACATGAAAAAGAAGTTACTTGCAGGACTGGCTGCGTTGACAGTAGCGCTTGCGGCATGCGGAAACGGCGCTACAGAAAAACCTGCTGAAGTAGATCCACAAGATGTAAGGGCAGAAGCGGGACATGATCACGCAGAGCATTTGCCGAATGGCGACTTGCAGGAAGTAACCGCTTCAGCGGACATCTTGCCTTCATTCCTAGATGATAAGCCGGAAGATATGCGCATGGTTTATCAAGTGGCGGGCAACGCAACGGACATTTTAGAATACATGCCTTGCTATTGCGGTTGCGGAGATAGTGCCGGACACAAGAGCAATATGAATTGCTTCTTAGATGAAGTACGCGAAGACGGCTCCGTTGTCTGGGACGATCACGGCACACGTTGCCTAGTTTGCCTGGAGATCGCAGTGAAATCCGTACAAATGAAGCAAGACGGCATGTCCATGAAAGAAATTCGTGATGCAATTGACAGGGAATACGGTAACGGAGATTATGCGAAACCTACGGATACTCCAATGCCGGTTTGATTGGATAATTGATTAGGCTGCAGATTCACTCTTTTAATGAGGGTGGATCTGCAGTTTTTTTGTGTTTCGCTCAATGCGGATGCGTTTTCGCTCTTAGTTTGTGGTTGAGCGCTCTAAGTGGTTGTCCATCAGCTCCGCTCAATGCGGCTGTGTTTGCGCTCATAGTTTTGGGTTGAGCGCTCTATGTGGGTGTGTATCCGCTCAATGCTGACGTGTTTCCGCTCATAGTTTAGGGTCAAGCGCTCTAAGTATGTGCGTACGCGCTCAATACTGACGCGTATCCGCTCATACTTCAATGGTTAAACGCTCTAAGTGGTTGCCCCTCCGCTCTGCTCAATGCCGATGCGTTTGGGCTCAAAGCTGACGTGTTTCCGCTCATATTTCAAGGTTAAACGCTCTATGTAGTTGCGTATCCGCTCAATACCAACGCAACTCCGCTCATACTCCAAGTCTAACCGCTCAATGCCAACACACATCCGCTCATACTTCAAGCACAACCGCTCAATACCAGCAATCCATCCCCCAAAAAAACACACGACATCCATTCATTTTATTGGCAAGATAAATGGATGTGGTATAATTTAGTTAAATTAGGCAGGAGGGGATTCTGATGATTCATTTTGTACAATTTGAAGAGCAGTATATACCGAAGATGGCCTCGTTATTAGCGGCGAGACATGCAGATGAACGACAGCGTTTTCCGTTTTTGCAGGAGCGTTTTGAGGACATTGAACAAGCAGAGGATCGCTTGCGTGAAGAATTGGAAAAACCGTATACAGGGGGGCTCGTGACGTTGCGTGACGAAGATGTCATTGGCTATTTATTATATGAATATCGTCAAGATGCTACTCGCGGACGTACGGTGTATGTTGGGTATCCCTCATTTGTCATTCATGAAGACGAGCATCCAAGATTGGCGCGGTTGATGTACACGGAAGCTGGCGCGGAATGGGTTCGCAATGGCTACTTCGAACATGTCGTGGATATTCCGGTTGGTAATGATGAATTAATTCTTGAAATGCTGGAGCAGTCGTTTCATTTCGAACAGCGCTTTGCGGCGTTGTCACTTGAACACTATCGTGCACAGCCGGGAGAAAATAGTCTCGTGAAGATGAAGGAACTAGTAGGGGCAGAGCAAGAAATATTGCACAAGATGGCGCCTTGGAACAGTTTGCATCAAGCAAAAGCTCCAGCGTGGAAACCGATTACACAAGAAGCGTTGGATGCAGAGCGCGATGTATTTGCGGCGTATGAAGGCAAGGAAGGTACGCGCAGTTGGGTTGCTGAGCAAGATGGCGTACCTGTAGCCTTTCATCTATTTACACCGGCGGACGCGCGTCATGCGATGACGACGCCGGATGAGTCGGCAGTGCTTGTACAGGCGACGACGAATATTGAGATGCGTGGACAAGGTATTGGCAAGTCGATTGCGAACCACAGTTTCACGCAAATGAAAAATGCAGGCTATAAATATGTCATGACGGATTGGTTGACAGCGAATCATTTGGCGTCATATTTCTGGCCGAAGCTCGGATTCCGTTCGTATATGATTCGCATGGCGCGTACAGTGGATGCACGCATCTCATGGGCGGACGGACAATGACGGGCGTGAAGTTCGTCACATCGTGGAGTGGCGGCAAAGACTCTGCGCTCGCAGCGTATCGCGCAATCCGAGAAGGAAATACGCCGGCGATGCTATGGACGATGTTTGATAAAGATGAGCCGCATTCCAAGTCACATGCATTACCACTGGAGATCATTCAAGCGCAAGCGAAGCAAATAGATGTTCCGTTGATGATTCGAAAAGCAGATTGGGCTGGCTATGAAGTCCAATTCATGGATGCTATGCGCGTTGCGAAAGCACATGGTATTCACAAAGCAGTATTTGGTGACATCGATTTAGAAGATCATTTGTTATGGGTACAGTCGATGTGCGGCAAAGTCGGTATGGAAACCTATCATCCACTTTGGGAAGAACCGCGACGTAAGCTACTTGAAGAATTCATTGCGGAAGATTTTGAAGCGTATGTAATCGTGGTCAATACTAAGATGATGCCTGCAGAATTTCTCGGCAGACGTTTCACGATTGAATTGATGGATGAACTCGAAGCACTCGGCATTGATAGTTGCGGAGAGTCAGGAGAGTTTCATACGGTCGTCGTCGATGGACCGATTTTCAAGGAACGTATTCCTGTGAAAATGAGTGAAACTATTGAAAAAGATGGCTATGTATTTTTGAAGTGCGAGATAGAACAGGAGACTTCCACAGATTGAGAAATTGTCTGTGGAAGTTTCTTGTTTACTGAATAATAGTAGAACAAGGGAGTGCGTGTATGATGAACACTAAGAAAATAATTACAGAAGCAGATCTTCAAAAGTCTTTTGACATACGAAAAGCGGTATTCGTCCAAGAACAACAGGTACCGGAAGAGGACGAGTTTGATGAATTTGATGTACTGAATGAATTATGTGAACATATTTTAGTGGAACATGAAGGACTAGCGATCGCATCAGGTAGATTGAGAGTAGTAAATGGGGTTGGGAAGTTGGAACGCATTTGTGTGTTAGCCTCTCATCGAGGTTTAGGTGTTGGAAAGGTAATTGTTGAAGGTTTAGAAGATGTCGCGAAGGAGAAGGAAATCGCTTCGTTGAAATTGCATGGACAGACACATGCAGAAGAGTTTTATCGTAAACTTGGTTACAAAAATACGTCTGATATCTTTATGGAAGATGGTATACCGCATATTGTGATGGAGAAAAAGTTGGCTATGTAGTTTGAAATAAGACCAGTTCAGTAAAGAAATGCCCCTAAAGTGAGAAGGTTAAATCTCACTTTAGGGGCATGGTTTATTCTTTGTTCATCCACTTTGTAAGAAAGTCTGAATCCTCCAAAGCTTACTTACGTAATTGGATTTCGATAGTAATTTTAAATTCATTGCCTACTGTACTGTGTGCTGTGTCAACGTTCCATATGGCTTTTGTCATATAAATCTCATCCAGCAATGGTTGTTATTTTACATGTAGTAACTTCACTTCGGCTAAAACAAAACGTGCGTATTGTTTTTTATTACATAGATCGTGCTTAATTCAACCAATTTTTCGCTTGCATTGCGACTTCCTGTGTCAGGCTGTGTCCGTTCACCCAAGCTGTTGTTACATTTGCGCCTCTTTCTTTAAAGAGATTAATGACTCGCTTGCTTTCCGATTCTGGCACAATCGGATCACCTTCTCCTAGTGATAGGAATACTTCTACATCGCTGAAATCTTGTTTTTCTTCTACATCTGCAGGATACAGTGGTGCGAATAAAGCGGCTTTTTTGAACGTTTTGGGTTGTTTGAGCATCATTTGAATCGCAATGTTCGAACCGTTTGAGAATCCGACCAACACCGTATCTTCCATTTTGAATTCATACTCTTTTGCTTTTTCTTCAATGAACGCATACAGTTCATTGCCACGGAACTCAAGATCTTCCCAGTCGTACTGACCTTCCCCGTGACGTTTGAAGAATCTATTCATGCCGTTTTCCTGCACATTACCTCTAATACCTAACACGTTGTATTCCGGATTGAGTAGCTCGGCAAGAGACACTAAGTCTGTTTCTGTACCTCCCGTGCCGTGGAGCAATACGAATACGGGTGCACCTTTTTTATTTTCATGGTAAATATATTTCATTACATGACATCTCCTTTGATTATTTAACAGGGCGTTCTACCGTAAATAGCTTACCTATTTCAGCGTAATCACTACCGGCGAGTCTACTTACAGCGTTTAATTTCAACGGGTCAATATAGCCGTTATGATAAATGGTTTCGTCTATGTGATAGTGTTTTACTTTCAACAATAAAACATCCGTAGTGGCGATGTTTTCTTCATTGTAAATGACCAGTGAATCGTATAATTCTGTTTCAAATCTTATTTTGGTTTCATTTACTCCAGGAACTTGGATAGCTTTTGAGTCTACTGTTGTAAAACTCGATATATCCAGCTCGCTTTCGTCCGGTCCTAGCGGTGCGGAAGTTGCATTTGCCGCTTCTACGTTATCCGTATCGACAACCTGGACTACGGCTTCTTTGTTTTCGTAAATATTTCTAGCTGTGTCTTTCGATTTCCCCTCTACGCGCTGTACGGCGATCGATAGCATAGGAGGGTCATACGTGACGATATTGAAATAGCTGAATGGTGCAATATTGACAATACCCGAATCAGACTTCGTAGAAACCAATGCGATAGGTCTAGGAATAACGGAACCGATCAGGAATTTCTTCTTTTCCTTTGCTGTTAGTTCCTCTGGAGAGAAATGAAGCATGTTATTCATCTACTATACCTCCAATTTTGGCAGCAGGTTTTCGTATTCCTGTCTGTTATGTTCGTATTGTTCGGGTAATTTCAGCATGGAACCAAGTGATTCCATGTCTTCATCGACATCAAATCCTGGACCGTCTGTCGCGAACTCGAATACGACACGTCCTCTTTCTTTAATGTATATCGAGTTGAAGTAATTTCTGTCTTTCACTTCGGTGACTTTGAATTCTTCATCTGCCAGTGCAGACTGCCATTGTTTCAATGCATCCTTATGTGGCACGGACCACGCGATGTGGTGGACCGTTCCAATACCGAATCTACCAGCAGGCTGCGGGGGAGTGGCCGTAATGATATGTTGCTTTTCCTTGCCTACTGTTTCAAAGTGTTGATTTTGATCATCTATATCTAGTTCATCTAATCCCATCAGGCCAGTAAGTAAATCTTTTGTGCCTTCAGGGTTTCCAGACAATAAAACAGCTCCGTGGAAGTCGACTATGTCGTATTGATCCGAAGCTATTTCGCCTTCGACTATTGCGAGCTCGAGTCCGTGAACATCGTTGAACTCGAGTGTATCTTTACCGAAAAGCTGAGTCATTTCAGTGTGGATGTTTTGAGCAGTTATATGCTCTTTCCAATATTCCATGCTTCCTTTTGGTACTCTGAAAGCAATTCGTCCGACCTGACCGCTGCCTTTTCTGCCGCGATTATCATTTGTCCAAGGGAAGAATGTAATGACTGTACCAGGCGTCACATGTTGATCGCCGAAGTACAAGTGATAGACACCTGGATCTTCAAAATTGACCGTTTGCTTAATCAGACGAAGTCCCAAAACATCTCTGTAGAACTTCAGATTTTCATTAGGATCTCCTACAATAGCTGTAATATGGTGGATCTTTTTAATTGCTTCCATTTACAAAACTCCTTTCAAACGTTTATGACCGTGTAGTATCGAACGGGCGGATTTGTGATTCAATGTATTCGCGTTTCGGCTCAAGGAATGGTGGGAGTGATAGGTTTTCACCTAATGTTTCGTATGGTTCATCCGTCATGAAACCTGGACCGTCTGTTGATAGCTCGATCAGAATATGCCCGACACGTGTGTATAGTGCTTCAAAGTAGAATCGGTCTACATGACCAGAATGCTGCATGCCCATTTTGTCGTATTGAGCTTCCCAGTTCTTGATCGCTTCATGATCTTTCACTCGGAACGACACATGGTGAACTTGTCCATATCCTTGACGACTTTGTGTGGTATCATCATTTCGTAAAATGACTTGTCCTCCGTTGCCACCTTCGCCTACATCAAACAGTGTCACGTTTTCTTCTTCGAGAATTGGTTTCATACCGTACACATCTGTAAGCATCTTCTTGAAATCTTCGAAATAGCTCACTGTAATTTCAATCGGCCCTAAACCGTAAATCGCGTGCTCTTCAGGTACGGGTCCGTTTTTCCAAGGTGTACCGGGTGCTACACCTTCATTATTCTCATCAGAGAACAGTTGATACTTCTGTCCGTCCGCTTCTTGGAAAGGGAGTACCTTTTTGCCGAAAAGCTCTTGAATGCCGTCGTTTTCTACATCAAACTCCTTGAAGCGATCTAGATAATATTCAAGTGCTGCATCGGTAGGTACGCGCAGTCCTGTTCTGGAAATCGAGTTCGTTCCCGGCGTTCCTTTTGGGTTGTTCGGGAAGTCGAAGAATGTTATGTCAGTCCCTGGTGACCCGATATCATCCGCGAAAAATGTGTGATACGTATGGATATCATCCTGGTTCACCGTTTTCTTAACTAATCTCATTCCAAGTATGTTTGTGAAAAACTCATAGTTTCTCATGGCGTTATCTGTCATTGCGGTAACGTGGTGAATTCCTAATAATTCGTTTGTCATGTAATAAAACCCCTTTGTTATTTATAATTAATTGATATGTTACTAATTCGAGATATTAGATAAAAAACTAGAGTAAACATTACATATTTTGTGCATGTAAACCTAATTTTTTTAACTGTGCAATTAGTTGTTCTTTTTCTTGTATATCTAGTCCACTAAAAATTTCTTTTATTGCTTTCTTGTGTGGGGGAAAAATCTCATTCATCAGTTCCGTCCCATCTGTTGTAATAGACGCATATGTTACACGTCGATCTTTTGGACAAGGTTTTCGTTTTATTAAGTTTTTCTTTTCTAGTTTATCTACAACGTATGTGATGCTACTACTCGCAATCAATATTTGCTCGCCGATTTTTTGTATCGGTTGATCACCTTTACTATAAATTAACTCTAAAACAGCAAACTCTGTTGGGTTTAATCCTGAACGTTTGATATCTTCTTCCGCGCGTAATTTAATGGATTGCAATGCTCGAGTCAAAACAATGAATGCTTTTAGAGACAAATCTTCTTCATAAATTTCTTTAGTTTGACTGTCCATGACGTTCTCCTTTTATCTCGAATTCAAGGTAATCGTATAATATTCACAATCTGATGTCAACCCATACGTTTGTAAAAGACCTGCAATATTTAAAAAGTTTGCATCGTATCCAGTAGAAAAGGCAAGATGAAAGGGGAGGCTAACAGTACGTAAAAAAATAGCCTCCCTACACTAGCATCTAGTAATAGACTTTCATACATTGCGATTTTAAAGTGCAGCATCATTCTGGAAGTTCATGACAAAGTGAGAGGCGTCATTGTACACTCCGAAAATATATCCCTGGTCTTTGAAAAAGTTCAAAATGTCGGGTAGCGCTTCTAAAGTTTGTGATTTTTCATGCATCAATACGATTTCTTTATCTGAAGTAGTGTCTTGTTTGATATTTTGTATTATTTGAGAAGGGTTACCGGGAAGTTCCCAATCATGCGAATCGATCGTCCAATCCCAAATTTTAATATTGGCATCAGCTAGTTGTTTCCGTATGTGCTCGCCGTTCAATCCAGGTGCTGAGCCATAAGGAGGGCGAACTAAACGAGGAGTGGTTCCTGTTATTTCATGAATAAGATCCAGTGATTCAAGCATCTCGGGTAGAAATTGTTGATTAGAGTAAAGTGCTTGATAATTGTGCGTCATACTATGGCCGCCAATATAATGACCTTCTTGCGCTGCACGTTTTACACTTTCTTGGAGATGTTCTTTCTTTAAATTACTCCCTTGCATGAAAAACGTAGCTTTCACGTCATGTGCATCTAAGACATCTAAAAACTGCTCAGTCCATTTACTCGGACCATCATCGAATGTTATATACACTACTTTTTCTGGTTCTTTCTCTTCTACAGGCTGTTCGGAGTTTTCTTCCATAGGTATTTCCGTTTGCCCTTCAGAAGATATTTCTGTTTGTTCATCAGTAGGTGTTTCTGTTCCATCGGATTCAATTGTAGGAAATACTTCAGGTTCAGGACTAGATTCTTCAGGTGGTGTAAACGTTTCTTGCTGATCGTTTGATGCCGGCGTTTCGGTTATTTCTGGTTTGGTTACAAGTTGATCCGATGGACTAGGTACTTCCCGGAAAGAATAAGACGTTCCAACGAAAAGAACAGTACCCGATAGAACAAGAAGAATAAGGAGAAGTAGAAAATATCTTTTCTTCAGCTTTCTTCTTTTCTTCCCGACTTGTTGATGTAGCGTATTCATAAAAATTACATCTCCTATCATTTTGTGTTGAATAGACCGCTTATCATCTTATGTATGTATAAAATCGCCTGTATTCATAGGAAGAACAGCAGACGAAAACCATCATCTGCTGCTGTAAAATAACTTACTGAATATACGTATCCCCAACTAGGGCGTCTTGTAAAATGTCTGAAGGAATCTCAAATGTGACGACTCCCATATAACCTGGTGCTACTTCATACTGATCAAAAGAAATGACGAGTGTATGATCCGCCGTAATATAGAAATCTTGATTGGCTTGAATTGAACTGAACTCGACGTCCTCTCCTTCGACAGCTAAATACGCAGTGTTTTCATCCTCTTCCATTTGTCGTTTCATCTCTTGTTTAATATAGGTAGTAATGATCCCGATATAGGAATCATTTTTAAAGAGACTCGGTAAGGTAAGAAGAACATTATGTTGTTTATCAATCGTATCGTATTGCATCTCAGTGGAAGAAGATCCAGCCGTAGTGGTTTCGTAACGCGCAATAGATAAAATTTGTTCTGTGTCGGTTTTTACTTCATAACCCGAATCCATACCTAAATGACCGCTACCGGCCTCTTCCAGTCTGGCGATCTCTTCCTCAAATTTCGTAAAGAGCGCTTTGTTTTCTTCGATATATTTTTCATTCAGAGCAGTTTGTAATCCTTCGTTTTCCAAGCCATCGATTGCCGGTGTTTTCATATTTGCCTGATATGTTTCCTTTTCCATTGTTAAGGTTTCTATCGTGAAAACTTGCACGATGGAACCGAGAACGGGGATGTTCACTAGTGAATTAGCGAAAGTCGGACTAGCATTAATGCTACCTACAAATAAGGCAGCCGCAGCAGCGACTCCAATTGACCAGTTTCTCAGAGGCGAGCGTTTCTTTTTCGTGTTTTTTGCACGCTGGATTGAGTCCTTCACTAAATTGTCCAATTCGGGAGGAATTTCAATATCGTCATATTCTTTCTTTAGCTTGTTCAACCGTTTCATTCCAAATCCCCCTTTTCAATTTCTATACGCAGTTTCTTTAAAATCCGGTAAAGTCTGGTTTTCACTGTATTACTGTTTTCATCTAAGATGGCTGCTACTTCGTCAATCTTCAAGTCTTCAAAGAAGCGTAAAATAATTAACGACTTTTCATCCGGAGAAAGAGTATCTAGCGCATCTAGTAAATCTATATCAGTTGGTTCATCTTCAGTTTGTGGTAAATAGCCATCTAGAACTTCATCATCCATCACCATCATCCGCTGATGTTTGCGAATAAAATCAATGGATGTATTCACGAGTATCCGATAAAACCATGTCTTTAAATACTTGATTTCTTCCAAGCGATGAATGGATTTTAACGCTTTGAAAATCGAGTCTTGCACAATATCCAGCGCGTTTTCTTTGTTTTTTACATAGCTATAGGCGAGCCGATAATGAGCATTTTGGTTTTCAATTAAAAATTGCTCCACCTGCTCCATTTTTTTATTTTTTGTCATGACAAAAGGTTCACCTTCTTCAATTTTAAACATGTCGCGATCACGTCTTACTCTTTTGACGGACAGCTTCTGCAAAAAGTTTGGATTTTATTAAGAAAAGGAAAATAAGATGACAAGGATCAAATGTAGGGAGAAGCGTATCTATTTGCTTGGGATGCTATAAGCCTTAGAATAAGGTAGTTGCTTACGTTATATGGAGAGCAAGAATTATTTTTCTTGCATTGCAACTGCTATACTCATGACTATAACAATGGATAAAGGAGTAATGTATTTTATGAAGAAATTTATGAATGCGAATATATATGGGGACCCCAATTCCCATGAGTTTTTAGTGGAGAACGGTCAGTTTACAGCGATAGGTAATGATCTCGGCGACGCAGATGAAGTAATTGATCTGCAAGGACGTTTAGTATTGCCACCTTACGTAGATCCTCATTTACACTTGGATTATATCTTTTCGGGGCTAGGCGAAGGAAATGCGAATGTCTCCGGGACGTTATTTGAAGGTATTCAGCGGTGGAGTGATAATAAGAAATCATTGACTGAAGAAATGGTGCGTGAACGTGCGATAAAAGGAATTCAAAAAGAAGTGAGTAAAGGGGTTCAATTCATTCGTACACATGTAGACATTACCGACCCAAATTTAACGGGAATGAAAGCGTTAGTAACACTGCGTGAAGAATTGAAAGATCTCGTTACATTACAACTCGTAGCCTTTCCTCAAGAAGGATTCTTTAGATATGAAGGGGCAGAGCGTCTAATGGAAGAAGCACTTGAAATGGGTGCGGACGTAGTAGGGGGCATTCCTCACTTTGAAATTTCCTATGAGCATGGTGTGGAATCATTGCGACGTATTGTCGACATGGCCATCAAGCACAATGTGATGATTGATATTCACTGTGATGAAAACGATGATCCAAATAGTCGATTCTTAGAAGTGTTAAACGCACTCGTTATGGAAAAAGACTATGGTAAATATACAACGGCCAGTCATACATGTAGCTTCGGTTCAGTCGATAATAGCTATGCCAATAAAATGTTAGGTTTATTTAAAGAATCACAAATCAACTTTATTTCTTGTCCAACTGAAAACGCCCATTTACAAGGACGTGGCGACAGTTATCCTAAACGTCGAGGCTTAACCCGAGTAAAGGAGTTAGTCAATAACGGTAATAATGTGGCGTTTGCTCAAGATTCCATAGCGGATTACTGGTATCCTTTAGGCAATGGAAATATGATGAACATTTTAGACAATGGGATTCACTTAGCGCATTACACGCATATTGACGAGATCAATAAGGCGTTAGACTTGATCACGTACTACGGTGCCAACATTATGAGAGTAAATGATGCGTATGGTATTGAAGTGGGGAAACCCGCGAACTTTATCTTGTTGGATGCACAAGATCCTTATGAAGCCATTCGTGAGCGAGCAGAAGTGTTGATGTCCGTAAGAAACGGTGGCTATCTCTTTAAGCGTGAACCGCGGAAAAATGAAGTAGAAGTGGATTTCTTAAAGCAATCGTAAATGTTCTTGATCATACTTGAAAATCCTCTTCAACATGTGTTGGGGAGGATTTTTTATAGTTTATACTAGTGATTTGAAATTCTGATACTGAAAACTTATGTGTAAACTGAATTAAGCGATGATGGGGAGTGGTTGGAACCCGTTGATCTGCACTCGCCGGGTGTTTCACCTGTCAAAGCAAAGATGTGCTCCTTCTCGCTACGCTTCACTCGCAAAAGCCGTTCTTCGTTACGGCTCTCGCTGATCTTCCGGGAGTCGCCGGCTTCCACTCCAATCAACTAAGCGACTACGAATAAGCTTCTTCCACAATCGCCCACGTTAACGGGATAGTGGTCGCAACCCGTTGATCTGCGCTGCAGCCGGACGCGTTCCGGAGGGCGTGCGGTGAACCACACCCCTTCGCTTCGCTCGCCGGGTGTTTCACCTGTCCCGCTGATCCTCCCGGCTTCCGCTCCGATCAACTAGCCAACTACAGAGAAGCCTCTTCCATAAACGCACCCGATAGTTGATTAAGAATTATAGTATAGTTGACACAAAACGCGAGATGAAAAAGCAGAAATACAACTCAAAAATTATGCGGTTTATCAACCTTGATGGATGCGACTTCTCCACAATCTTTACAGAAAGTATAGATAAGTGCAGAGCCAGCGAAGAATGATTTATCAATTGGTCTTAATTTAACAACGTTATCCATTATCCCTTTAGTAAAAGAATCACTACCGCAGAATTTGCAAATAAATTTTTGTTCGTCCATTATTATCACCTCAAAAAGTAGTACTTATTATTGCACACGCACACTTACCGGAATATCCCTATAAGTAAGAAAAAATATTTTACAACACGAACACACTAGGCTTATTCAACTGAATGGTTTCGTAATTTAGCGGAAATGTCAAAAAAATCTTTTTATAACTTTGATCTCCTCCATGCAGGTATAAAAAACAATATATTTACGATAGTTAAAATTACAATACCAAAAAGTAATATAACAAATGTATTTATATTTTGTTCAAAAGGCAAAATTACATAAAACAAAAAGGAAAAGGCAAATAATAAATCAAACCATATAATTTTTTTTGATCCAGATTTTCTGTTGAAATAATCCCTTGATCCTATGAATGCTAGAACCAATCCGATTAAAAACAAAGCACCCCACCAAATATACGGATACCAATCAGGCATTGAACCGAATTCAGACTTGTCAATCCCCTTATAACCTATAAAACCGACCAGCATTAAAATTCGACCAAAAACAGCTGCCATTTGCATTTTTATATCCTTTTGACCTTGTTTAATCTGATTTTCTACATCTTTTCGTTCCCCTACATATTGCTCAGGAGAAACTAATTCTTTAATATCACTATCAAATATTTCTGCCAATTTTATTAGATTATCTGTTGACGGTTCTGATTGATTTGTTTCCCATTTTGATACTGCCTGCCGACTCACTCCTAACTTTTCAGCTACATATTCTTGCGATATCTTAAGAGATTTTCTTTTAATACTAATATTAGAACCTAACGACATAATGCAACACTCCTTTTCCAATATGATCACTGTAATCGTATTGCTTTTATAGGTTGCACACCACCAACCATACAGCAACTATTGGTTGCAACTGCTTGATTTAACACATTTATTCAATAAAATTGGCCCATTTGTGGAATACTGACAAGACAAAGATCATCAATTAAAATCCAGACCACGCGAATAAACTGTTGGCTAATTACTATATTGGTAGTGTACTTAATATATTTATGTTTTACTATAAAAAACAAAGCACTTTTACAGACTTGTTGCAGTCTGTAAAAGTGCTTTTAGATAAGCATCCATACTTTCAGTAGCACGGTAGGCGAGTGCTTTGACTATCGATATAGTTTTACCAGCGTATTCACATATAACACGAAACAATTACCAATTGCTGCTTAAATGTAGAGTAGTGCATCATGCGTTTCATTAATTAGCAAATCAGTTTTTGAATTGCGAATAAAACACTACCAAATATATTCAGTAGTGTTGATCCACTTTAAAAATATCTACTATACAAGTCGTGTCGTAGTTTCCCACTCAAGTGCGCATAAATTTGTGTAGTTTCACTTATTAGTCAGTATGTCCGCTTGGAAGAATTTTATTTATTGTGGGATAGATAGAGTGTGAATGTCTGAATGGGTTACCGTCCTGATCGTAAATAGTCATCATCCACAGGTGGTTTTCCTTCCGCGTCAACGAGGACTGTCATGCCAAGACCATAGCCTTTAGCTTGTGACATATAGAGAACGCCTGTCTGATTGTCTCGTATCACTTGGAACTGTTGCAGTTTTCCCTGTTTCTCGATAATTTCAAAACGTTTCGTATTCAAACTAGAACCCTCCTTTATATAAGTATTACTATACAGTCTATTGTTTGACTATTAAAAAAGTAATCGGTTTTCTCGTAAGTAGTGCATTTCTCCAGAAGGAAATTAATTCAAAAAACTTTGAAACTATTTCTGTAATTCTACGTCTGTACGGCATACTACTAGATTATAGAGAGGATGAAGTCGAATGAAGAATAAAATCATAGCGGTACTCGGTGCGATTTTGCTAGTATGCGGTTTTCCTTTATCAAGCGTAGCGGCAGACAAAGCGGGATTTCCGGACGTTCCAGATTCGAAGCATTTCGCGGAAGCGGTGAATGACTTGGCGTCACGCAATATAATTGGAGGCTATCCAGACGGAACATTCCGTCCGAGCGAATCGATTACGAGAGGGCAGGCGGCTGCTATTATCGTGAAGTTGACGAAACTTGAGACGACGAACGTAAAAGATCCGAAATTCAAAGACGTTTCGACTGCAAATGGTTACTATAAAGCGATTGCGGCATTAGCACAAAAAGGTGTCATCAACGGCTATGGTGACGGACGATTCGGACCGAACGATTCTATTACACGAGCGCAAATGGCATCGATCATCATCAAAGCGTTCGAATTGCCGCTATATCGTGATCCGGATTATGGATTTAAAGATGTTGTGCATAAAAACGGCCACAGAGATGGAATTTATAGTCTATATCAACTCGGGCTGACAACAGGTACGTCTCCCACAACATTTAGTCCGAATGCTTCCATTACAAGAGGTCAAGCAGCAAAACTACTGAAAGCAGCGGAAGATGTGAAGCCGGGGATTCTAACGATGCATGCGAAAGATTTTAAATGGAAGAGATTCAACGATGTCAGCAAAACGAACTCGGATGTATTCGATGTCGTGGCAGACAGTGAAATACCGAGTCAAGTCAATTTGAAGACGAAGATTCATATTGTGCCGAAGAAAGAAGGGACGGCGACACTGACATTTTCAGGAGCACCTTCATCCGATACAGATGATAAAAATTATAGAAAATACTATGTACATGTCAAAAAAGTGAAGGGTGCATGGGATATTTCATTGGAAGAGACAACCGATATCTATTCGACACCAGCAGAACTGTGGATGCATTATGAAAGAAGAGAAAACAACGAAGCGTTCATAGATGCAGAGTCTATTTCTCTTTCTACAGAGGAAGGGGAACTGGTGAATGAACGTGTGAAATTTGAACGTTGCGAAAATGACTCGCTTCAATATTGCCATGTGATTTATTTTGATCAGCCAGGAAAATTCATTGCGACGGTTAAGTATATGGACGGCAAGGAAATGCGCTATTACGTTACGTCTACTGAGCACAAAGATCAATTTTATTATTACACGCATATAACTCCGATCAAGCCGAATGAAGTGTTACAGATTTGGGATGGCGCTCTTCTTGGCAAGCATGTGCTGCCTAAGGGAAGTGAGGAAATTGCGACTGTGACGCGAGATCCGGGGACGAATGTGTTCCGTATTACGCCAAAGAAAACAGGAGAATTCTTTGTGGACTTCCCGGATAGTAAGGTAGCACCGGGTAGTCATAGGATTTACTACGGTATTACGGTCCGAGTGAGTAAATTGGGGCCTTATCTGCATGTGTATGCGGCTGTTAGTGAAGAAGATGATATGGTGTTTGATTAATTGGATAGTTAGTAGGAAAGCAGGCATGCGTCGCGTGTCTGCTTTTTTGGTGTAAATAAATAAAATGTCTCCAGCATGATCGTCATATGCTACACTACAGTCAACAACAAGCTCTAACTCAAACTACGGGAGGGCATGCAGATGAATGTAATTGAGATGAATCAAGTGACGAAGACTTTTGGTAAGCATCAGGCGTTAGATGGACTGGATTTGACAGTGAAGAACGGCGAAGTGTTTGGCTTCATCGGGCCAAATGGGGCAGGGAAGTCGACGGCGATTCGGGTTTTGCTCGGCATGCTTCGTGCTACGAACGGAACGGCAACGATTTTCGGCAAGGATGTATGGCGAGACGCGGTGGACATTCATCGACGTATTGCGTATGTGCCGGGAGACGTGAATTTGTGGCCGCAGCTAACGGGCGGCGAAGTGATTGATTTATTCGCGAGTCTGCAAGGGAATGTCCATGAACAAAGGCGTGAAGAGTTACTTGCACGCTATCAGCTAGATCCGACGAAGAAGTGCCGAACGTATTCGAAAGGAAATCGACAAAAAGTCGCTTTAGTGGCGGCATTTGCCTCCGATGCGGAATTATTTCTGTTAGATGAACCGACGTCTGGACTCGATCCTTTAATGGAAAAAGTGTTTCAGCAATGTGTGGCGGAAGTGAAGGCGCAAGGGAAGACAGTGTTGCTGTCGAGCCATATTTTATCGGAAGTAGAGAAGCTATGCGATCGCGTGGGCATCATCCGGCAAGGACGTCTGATCGAGTGCGGTACGTTGAATGAACTACGGCATTTGACGCGGATGCAGCTGACAGTGGAGACAAGAACTCCGATTGAGTCGCTCGCTTCGTGGCAAGGTGTGCATGATGTAGTACCGACAGAAACCGGCTGGACGTTTCATGCGGATGCAGAGGAAATGGAAGCGATTATGCACAAGCTAAGCGTGCACGGTATACGGAAGATCGAAAGTGCTCCGCCTACGCTTGAGGATCTATTCATGCGGCATTATGAAGAAACCGCGGAAGGTAGGGATGTGTGATGAAGGGGGCCCCATTTGCAGGTGTTCTTCGTCTATCCCAATTCATGATCCGGCAAGATCGCATGCGTTATATGTGGTGGCTCGTCGGAATCACGGTCATGACGCTTGTTGTACCGCCTGCTTTTAATGAATTATATCCGACTGAGCAGGATCGTAATCTAATGGCGGAAACGATGAAAAATCCCGCGATGGAGGCAATGGTAGGTCCTGGGGATCTGGCGAATTACACGCTTGGCGCCATGGTTTCCCATCAGATGCTGTTGATGACCGCTATCGCAGTCGCCATTATGAATATATTATTGATGGTGCGCCATACGCGGGCAGAGGAAGAGGAGGGGCAGGCGGAATTACTGCGTTCGTTGCCGATTGCCCGGCATTCACAACTGACGGCTTCGATACTTACGCTGTTCGGTGTCAACTTGTTACTGGCGTTGCTAATCGGCGTGGGTCTGTATAGTCTTTCATTCGATAGCATGGGGTTGTCTGGATCAGTTATTTACGGTGCGTCGCTTGGTGTGGTCGGCTTATTTTTTGCAGGGGTGACAGCAGTTTGCTCGCAACTCTCGGAAAGTTCGCGGGGGGCAGTCGGTCTGTCGTTTACGGTGATGATCGGCTGTTATGTATTACGGTCAGTTACCGAGTGGATTCCACCGTTTGGCTGGCTGACGCAAGTTCAGCCGTATAGCGACAATAACTGGTTGCCGGTAGTGGGATTAGTCATCACAAGTCTTGTATGGTTTGCGTTAGCTATCATTCTGCAGGGCAAACGCGATATGGGTTCAGGCTTTCTTCCGTCCAGAAGCGGTCGTGCACATGCTTCCATTCTGTTGCGTCATCCGATTGGACTCGCGTGGCGACTACAAAGAACCGCGTTCATTTCATGGTCGGTCGGCATGCTAGTACTCGGGTTGTCTTACGGTTCCGTTCTCGGAGATTTGGATTCGTTTTTTCAAGACAATGACATGCTCGCTGCGATGATTGTGGCGGATGAAAACAGTTCATTAACTACTCAATTCCTGCCGATGCTAATGGCGGTACTTGCTTTTATCAGTACGATTCCCGCATTGCTTTCCATTCATAAAGTAGTAGGCGAAGAGCGGAAATCACGCGTAGATCATTTGCTAGGTCGCGCGGTTTCAAGAAGAAAGTTACTAGTTTCTTATTTGGTGTTGGCGTTGTGCACTGGATTTCTGATGCTGAGCTTGTCGGCACTTGGTTTATGGTTAGCCGGCACCACATCGATGGAAGATCCCTTCACGTTCTTCACCGTATGGCAAGCTAGTATCGTTCATTTTCCAGCGGTGGTCGTGATGATTGCGATTAGCACGTGTTTGATTGGGATCGCACAAAAGGCGACGGGCTTCATTTGGCTCTATTTATTCTACGGATTCCTTACGCTGTATTTAGGCGGCTTGTTCCAGTTTCCTGAATGGATGGAAAAGCTTTCGCCATTCGGCTTTGTTTCCAAGTTGCCAATTGAGGACATGAACTGGCTGCATGCGGGTGGATTGGTGGCAGTGGCTGTGGTTTTGCTTCTCTTCGGTATCCATCGATTTACTAATCGAGATATAGAAGGATAGGGATTTATCTACTAATCATGAAATTTACTTCCAATTTTGACTAATTCAGCACAAATCGATAAAAGTACTAGTATTATTGAAAGGAATATCGGGAAAAGATTTCCTGAAATAACTATTAGTTCTATTATGAGTGAAGTTTGGTTGGATTTTCAGGAGGTTGTCATGAGTATAAATCAAGAAACAAAAATAGTTAACGCAGACCCTTCTGCAATAGGACTATTCGGTTTAGCGATGGTAACACTCGTCGCGTCGTCACAAAAACTGGGCATCACTACAGAAGTTTCATTTGTTATCCCTTGGGCAATACTTCTCGGTGGTTTCGCTCAATTATTTGCTTGCGTGATTGATACGAAACGCAATAACACATTCGGTGCTACCGCATTCGGCGCATACGGACTTTTCTGGCTTGCGGTTGCTGCTTCTTGGATGATGCAGCGGGGGATCTTCGGGGAAACACTGGCGGCAGGAGTGGATCCGCATCAATTAGGTTTCGCATTCGTCGGCTATCTGATTCTCACTCTATTTTTGACAATCGGTGCGATGGAAACACATAAGGTCTTGTTCTCTATATTTTTCTTCATCAACTTTCTGTTTATCGGCTTGGCGCTTGATAGCTTCGGCTTATTCGGTGCATTCCCTCAGCAATTGGCGGCCTACTCAGAAATGATTATTTCATTGCTGTCGTTCTACGGAGCAGGGGCGGCGGTTCTGAACGAACATTTCGGCAGGGAATTCATACCGGTCGGAAAGCCATTTGGCATCTTCAAGAAGTCGGATGAAGCGAAGGCAACACCTGTACGTCCTGTGAAAACAGGTAAAAACTTTAAAGTGAAAAACACGTTTAGTTAAATTAAAACCAACCAGACACGAGTAAATCAGTACATGATCCACACAAAAAGCATCTACGTTTACGCAGATGCTTTTTGTGTGGATTTTCTATATCAAACCGTTTCTTTACTTGTCTTACATTCAACTAGTAAACCACCGTCGTCCTTAAGGTAGTTAATCATACCTTCTGCAGCGCGGTAAGCAAATGCTCCAATTGTTTTAGTTAGATTTTTGATGCTTTTCCTTAATTAAATAAAAGTGTCTATGTTTTCAGGTAATTTATTGGTAATATGATAGTAGAAAGATTTTAAATCTACTAACTAACGGAGGAGTGGGAGAGTATGAAGAATACGTTACGAGTTCTAGTATGGACAGCATTCGCGTTGGCTCTATCGCTTGTTTTTGCAAATTTCAATGAAGCTTCAGCAAAAGAGTTCAAGGATGTATCGAAAAAGCATCCGAACTACACCGCAATTCAAGAAATGCAGAAAGCGGGTTATATCAATGGTTATCCTGACGGAACATTCCGTCCAGGTGAACCGGTCAGTCGTCAGCACGTAGCGTCTTTACTCGATCAAGTGTTGAAGTTTCCGCAGCCGCCTACCGATAAATTGGTCTTTGCTGACGTGCCGAAGAACCATATGTATTATAAACCGATCATGAAGTTATACAACAAGGGGATCATCAGTGGAGGACTGGATAAGAAATTTAATCCGAATGCATCCATTACAAGAATCCAGATGGCGAAGATGCTGGATTTGGCCTTTGACTTCCATATGAAGGAACCAGCACAGTTTGAAGATCTCAGCTTCTTGCATTGGGGATACGCACACGCTAGTGCGTTGTATTCTAATGGTGTAACGAAAGGAGATCGCGGAAAGTTTCTTCCGAATCAGTCCGTTACACGTGCGCATTATGCAGAGTTTTTGTATCGTGCGATGAAAGTCGGTAAAACTCCTTCTGGCAGTCTGGTCAGCAAAGAAAAAGCGGTCGATTTGACTATGCGTTTACCTATTGTGATTGAAGGAATTCGTATTCAAGGAAAAATAGATAATCAATCATACAGTCAACTTCGCTCAAAGCAGTTGCCCTACGCTACACAAGCGTTTGTGGATGGGTTGCTGAAAGAAGATTATCCGAGCGTTTGCACACATTGTGATTCGTTTTTATTCCCTGGTTTAACAATCGAACCTTCCATGCGGTTCGACTATACACAACCAGATGCCAACACACTTCACGTCCATACCGTTTCATTTAGTAATCTTTTAATAGGTGGCGGCTTTGTTGATTATGTGTTTAAGAAAGAATCGGGTAGTTGGAAGATGGATAATTTTTCTGGTGCAGCAGTCGGGAAAAAGAATTTTGAGCTGACAAGACAAGAGGCAGAGCGTGTAGTGAAATTGAATTACCCTAACTCTTCAAAAGTTCGAATCTCCTACGTGTCACAAACTAAAGAAACAGGAGAAGATCCTGTTACGAAAGAGAAGTATTCATTTACGCAATACAAATTTAGTGTAGACTCTGAAAATGGCCGTGAGACGGTTCGTGTAAATTCAGACGATGGTTATGCTTACTAGTAATTTATCTTAATATGAAACACACTAGCGTTCTGCCGATTTGGCAGAGCGCTTTTATGAGCGGTTGAAGATGGGGATAGAGCGGATACACGGATGCATAGAGCGATAGTGGGGCGTGATTGAGCGGTAACGCGACTAGATAGAGCGAATACGCAGCACCATAGAGCGTTTCCCAGTATTTAATGAGCGGATAATGAAATAGAATCTCTTACATACACGAAAAAAGCGTCCCACTTTAAAAGTGGAACGCTTTTTCTTATGCAACAATTCTTACAAGTACACTTGAACCGCATCCACTAAACTATAGCCACCTAGGAAAATCGCGATCAAGATGACGATAGCTCCAATGACATTGAGTAAAGTTGAGTTGCGCTGATCTCCGAGTAATTGTTTATTATTCATAATCATAAATAGGTAAATCGCTACAATTGGAAGCAGAATTCCATTCAGTGCCTGTGCTGCTAGCAATACATCAAGTGGACTGAAACCAATTGCCGATGTGATAATACCAATAATAATAACACCGGAGAATACCATTTTGAACTTTTTATTCTTCATTCCGCCTTCCCATTTTAACACACTGCTAATTGCGACTGCTGCGCCAAGGGGACTTGCGATAGCGGATGAGAAACCTGCGGCAAAGATACCGATTGCGATAAACACTTTCGCCCATGAACCGAATAATGGCTCTAATTGGATAGAAAGGTCGGCTACACTCGTTACTTCCATGCCCATCATAGTAGATGCAGCGGTGATTAAAACTGCAGCAGTTATTAATCCACCGATACAAATCGAGATGATTGTATCCCACCTTGCTTCCTTCAAGTCACCCACCTGCGTCCAGCGTTCCTGAACCATGGAGGAGTGGATGAAGAAATTATACGGAACGACCGTTGTTCCGACCAATGCGATAATCATAATGATCGAACCGGTCGGTATGCTTGGGATAAACGCTCCCGCAAATACCGCGCCAATATCAGGTTTTACGACAATCATTGTCGTAATGAACGTCACACTCATAACGATGACGAGGAAAATCATTAATTTTTCGATTAACTTATAACTGCCCGACAACCCCAAGAATAGAATCGCTACACCGATGAAAGGGCTTACAATATGTGCTGGAATATTCGTCAATGTAGAGATACCAAGGGACGTTCCCATCAAATCACCCGAAATATAGGCAGCACAGCCGACGCCAATAGATATAATGACGAGCCATATGGAAGCGAATTTCAGTAAGGGTTGTTTGAATTGGTCGTGTATCGCTTCGCCCAATCCCTTTTTCGAAACCACACCAAGTCGTGCAGACATTTCCTGAAGAACGATTGTTGCGATAATAGAGAAGACTACTGCCCATATTATGGCGTAACCAAATCCAGCACCTGCACGAGTGGCGGTAGTGACAGTACCCGGACCTATGAAAGAAGCAGTAATAATGGCTCCTGGTCCCATCGATTTTAACTTTGAAAGTAACCCATTTTTCTTAACTTGCTGTGTAGCGGGTACGTTAGCAACCATTTTCTTTTCCTCCCCTAGTTTTCCTCACCTAATTAAGAGAGGAAAAGAAAGGTCACTTTTCCTCGAGTGAGTTATAAATTGTTTGTTTGGAAACACCTAATAAATCCGCAATACGATCAGCCGATCCTTGAATTAGAAAGATCCCTTTACTTTCCAGCTGTCGCACAAAGGTAATACGGTCTTTACGTTTCAAGTTTTCGACATCGATCCCAAGCTCCACTATCGTGCTTTTCGTGATGTTGTCGAACACTTCATCAATATGGGTCGCATACGTTTCATTGAAATGCTGCCCATCATAGTTTGTATCAGGTCTGATCATTTCTTCGAGTACTTGGTGCAGACGATTGACTTCCGTGATATCCAAATTGATACCAAGGAAACCAATCACTTTGCCGTCCATGTCTCTAATGAATACAATGGAAGTCTTAATAATCTTTCCACGCATCGTATTCGTGATGATGCCATTCAGATCTTTAATATTCTCATGCTTCTTCTTCAATTCCTTCAAAATAACTTCCGTAGTAGGGGCCCCAACAGATCGGCCCGTAACATCACCTTTTAAATAAATTAAAGAGGACTCTACTTTCGTCACATCATGAATGACCACTTCGCAATTCACATTGAACACACTGTAGATAGCGTCAGCCATTCGTATATAAGAATCGAAAATCAATTTATTGTGTTTCATAACCTTTAACACTCCTCAGATTAAATACTCTTCCTTATTTTCCTATACCAAGAAGGAAAAATCGACTGTTTTCGATCGAAGTGTCTAGTAATCTGGGAAGTAGTAGCTTATTTTTCTTCTCTTTGCTGATTGTAAAGGATATTTCCTGCTAGTGCATATAGGATCAAAGTAGAAGCAAAATGAGCAGAAAACTGATTAGGATCTTGTTGTGGATAAATTTCCACGAAGTCCATACCGATTACGCCAAGTTTACAAATCTCATGTACTAATGTTAGTAATTCATAAGAAGTTAAGCCGTTTCCATCTACTGGACCGCCTGGATTGAATGCGAAATCCAAAACATCACTACAAATCGTCAAGTAGACGCAATCTACGTCTTTTGAAGCTTGTGCATAGATTTCCTTAGCCATCTCTTTCAAATCTTTATGACCACGGATTTCATTGATCGTAATTGTTACTGCGCCAGCAGCTTTCGCATTGCGACCGCTCTCGGGTTTATTACGAGGTCCGTGGATACCTGTATGAATGATGCTTTCGTTGCGCACGCCTTCTTGTTCATACAAACGAGCAAATGGGCTGCAGCGGGCGAATTGGTCACCATTGTGAGATGGGAGATTGTCATAGTGAGCATCCATATGAATGATTCCAACCTTTTTATCCTGCTCTGCAATCGCTTTCACGACAGGATATGTAATACCATGATCGCCGCCAAGACCAATGATGAACTTGCCTGACTTCCATAATTCTGAAGTAAAATCAGTGATTCGCTTCATCGTTTCGTCTACGTCAGCAGGCACGATGTCGATATCTCCCATGTCCCCCAGTGTGACGTGTTCGAAAATATCCATATCATTGATTTCAGGAAGGTAACCCGAGTAGCGTGAAGAACATAAGCGCATTACTTTTGGACCAAGTTCGCAGCCTGTATAATCACCCCACGTAACCGCACCTTCCCAAGGTATTCCGTATACTATCACGTCTACATCTGAAAAATCTTTTGTTGCTGATATATTTTTAGCCCCTAACATACAAGGAGTATTGCCGTAGATCATCTCTGTCATATTAATTACCACCTTTAATTTTTTTAAAGAACTTTTACTAATAGTAAATCAACATTTACTAATTGTCAAACAGTTTTAAATAAATTAAATAAAATGGGTTTGGTATGTGTGATTTTGAAAAAAGTTTGAAGTGGTATGAGCGGGTAACAAGGTATATAGAGCGGATACCGAGGTGAATAGAGCGATCAACAATCAACATAGAGCGGATGCTCGAATTTTTAGGCAACCGCGCCATTAAGTATATCTCAACACAAAAAAAGCGTCCCACTTTGTAAAGTGGAACGCTTTTTCTCATGCATTACGATGCATCTGCATCCGGTACTAGTCGTTTTTCTGTTTTCATGACAATGAAAATACTCGCTTCATATAAAGCAATCATTGGAATGAGGATGATCAACTGACTTAAGAAATCAGGAGGCGTGATCAATGCGGATACTACACCGAGCGTCACGTACGACCACTTTCTCACTTTTTTCATCGTTTCGGATGTCAGAATACCGATAGCAGACAGGAATAGTGCGACGATCGGAAGCTCAAACAGCAAGCCGATCGGCATCGTTGTCATTAATAGAAAACGTGCATATTCCTTTGCTGTAATCATAACATCGAAATTCATCTTACCGAGCTTCACTAAGAAGTTATAGCTCAGTGGATTGACTACGTAATAACCGAACGCGAGACCTCCGACGAACAAGAGCAGAATCGCAGGGGAGTAGAGGCTTAAAAAGCGTCCTTCTTTCTGCGTCAGACCTGGTTTGACGAACTGCCAGAGGAAATGACAGACGAACGGGACAGATAAACCAAACGCCATCGCAGCGGAAATCGTCGTATAGAATGATATAACTTCAAGCGGACTCAGGACGATCAGTGTATAGCCCCGTGTAACGTACGGGAACCACAGATTGATCGTACTGAAGACAGCGATGAAGAAAATGAAGAACACGACGACGCTTTTAATAAGCTGTTTCCGAAGGTCCGTGAGATGTTCGATTAACGCAGGATCTGCATCAGCCTTTTCATCTTTTGATTCTTCTGGCGGTGGCATTCTGGGTTCTTCCGGTTGTGGTTCGGGTTTCAATTTTTCAGGTACAGCCTGTTGTTCAGTGGAAGAAGTCTCCGCAGAGTGATCGGGTAGCGCAGCTTCTTCATCTTTTGCTTTTTTGTCTAACGGGTTTGAGTTTTTCCGGTTCTGATCACTATACGGATCCATCTTGTCACCTACTTACTTAATATCTTTTTTGTCAGTTTCAATTGTCTTGGAAGGCGTAACAGTTGTCTTTTCTTTCTCTTCATCATCGCCCATGATATCTTTTGTAGCTTTTTTGAACTCTGCCAAAGTTTTACCGACTGCTGAGCCGACTTCAGGCAATTTACGAGGTCCGAAAAGAATCAAGATAATTACAAGGATAATAATGAGTCCAGGTACACCGATTGCTGCTATATTCATCATACATCCATCCTTTCCTACTTAGTTTAGACGAGTAATCTACCTCGTTTACAGTATTTCTGAATGCCTTCCGTAGTACGGTAGGCACGTGCACCGACTGTTGCAGTAGGGTTGTATCCACTATTATGAGTGAATTTGCCCGCACTCACAACAAATAAGTTTTGCACATTAAATGAAGTTTAGACCACTATAGTCGAAATTATCCCTAGTGAAATCATTAATTGTTCTACCGAGAGACTGGGCGGCCATGATGTATTCATTGTAGTATACTAAATCCTTCGACATATCAATAAACATAATCGAAACTTGTCGAAAGGGTAACAATCTTTTCATGCTACCAAACTTCCTACGATAGGTCAAATGTCATTTCCATAAAAAGTATATTTGTAAAAAATGATGAATACAAAGCCTTTCATCACGAGAAAAAACCTTACATAAGGCATTACTAAAAATAACACCAAAGTATTTTAAATATTGCGAAAATAGATATATACGAATCATTTGAAACTTGGTAGAATATTAATAACAAGTAACCAACAGCCGACAAAATAATTCACTGAGGAGGAAAGATTATGAACAAGACTAGTCGGATTTTCGTTTGGACTGTATTGATCGTTCTGTTTTCATTTGTATCATTTGGTTCCACGCAAGCAGCAACAAAAGAATTCAAGGATGTGTCGAAGAATCACCCGAACTATGAAGCAATCCACTATTTACAGGATAAAGGCTTCATAGCTGGCTATACAGACGGCACATTTCGACCACAGGATATGATTTCACGTAAACACGTGGCGAAGTTACTAGACCAGGCGCTGAAGTTACCCCAAGCAAGCACTACCGTCACGTACCACGATGTACCGAAGAGTCACCCTTACTATGCCTCCATCATGAAATTGACCGCAGCTGCTATTTTCAGTGGCGGGTCAGATGGCTACTTCAATCCAGAGGCACCGATCACACGCATTCAGATGGCGAAAGTTCTCGATATCGCATTCGATCTGCATATGACTAAGCACGACGCATTCTATGATGTCTACAATGATCATTGGGGCTACACACATGCGAATGCATTGTTCGCAAGTGGAATTGCGAAAGGGTATCAAGGTGAATTCTTCCCGAATGAAGCCGTAACTCGCGCACACTATGCGCAATTCCTGTACGGTGCGATTCTCGTGAAAAATGCTCGTCCTGCTACTGGTCAAGTAACGAAAGGAAAAGCGTGGGATCTCGTCAACCGATTGCCTTTCCAACTGGAGAAGGTCATGAGGGAAGGCCAGATATACGGCCAATCCTATGCAGACATTGAGCCTTCCTTGCGCATGTATGCGACGAAATCATTTACGGGAAATGGTTTGCCGGCTTATTATGACAAGGCGTGCACAGAGTGTTATGCATCTGTCTTCCCGTTCATCCGTTTTGAGCCATACGTGCGGTTTGATTTCAATCAGCCGGATGCCAACACGCTCAACGTCAACACAGTTGAATTCCAAAACGGCTTCTCTGTCGGAGGCTTTGTAGCTTATCAATTCAAAATGCAAGACGGCAAATGGAAAATGAATGCTCTCAACTTCACACCAGTCGGCACGAAAAACTTCCAGCTGACGATCAAAGAAGCGGCGAAAGTCATTAAGGAAGAATATCTGTCATATGGCAATAAAAACCCGGTTGTTAAACACGTCACAACAACTCAACAAGTCGAGCTGGATCCCGTGACGGATGCGAAGTACACATTCGATCAGTACACATTCAATGTAGAAACGGAATACGGCCGTATGAAAGTGAGATTCAATTCGTCTGATGGGTATACCATTCAATAAATCACAAAGCCGCCAGGACCTGAATAGGTCGGGCGGCTTTTCGTTATAGAGGTTATAGAGCGCGCATAAAAGTGTACATTCTACAAAATCGATTTCCGCTTACTAGACGACAGGATGTGAAGTTCTTCCCGGTACTTACTAACCGTCCTGCGCGAAATAGTGATCCCTTGTTCTTTCAAGAGTAAATCCACAATCTTCTGATCAGATAAGGGCTTACGTTTATCCTCTTTCGCAATCAGTGACTGGATCGATGCTTTTACAGCGGATTGCGACACACTGTCGCCATCCTGTGCGGCCAGTTTGGATGTGAATAACGAGCGCATGTCGAACGTGCCGGCAGGTGTTTGGATTACTTTATTGGAAACGGTACGGCTAATGGTCGACTCATGCATCTCAATACTGTCCGCCACTTCTTTCATCGTCATCGGCTGCAAAGCTTTTCTTCCCTCGCGAAAAAACGCGTCCTGTTTTTCGAGAAGGTCCGTCACAATACGAATAATCGTTTGGCGTCGCTGTTCGATACTCGTTAGCAACCATTGCGCTTGCTTATGATAGTCGCGCAAATAGGAAGACAGTTCGGATGTACCTTTAAGAGAAGATACATACTCCTTGCGCAGTCCGATTTTCGGAAGATCTCGGTCATTTAAATGAAACGACAACTTCCCGTGCTTTTCCTCTACAATCACGTCAGGCATCATGAATCCCGTTTCTCTGTGACCGAGCTCTGGACAAGGTCTCGGATGCAGCGTCAGCAGGAATTCATGCAGTTCGTTTACGTGCGCCATCGTAATATTCATACCTTTCGCGATCTGTTGCCATTTACGTTCGGCCACATAAGGCAAATACTCTGATATGAACGTTTCCATTAATTCGGGACACGCTTCGCCACTTCTAACTTGCAGCAACAAACACTCCTTTAGTGTCCGAGAACCTATGCCAGGCGGACCGATGTGTTGCAGCAATTCGATACCGGTCTCTACATCTTCTACAGACTGCATATCTGCACATAAATAGCCGTTATCATCCAAACTATGAATCAACGTCTTCAGTAATTGTTTCGTCTTAGGATCTTTGAAATCGACCTCGACTTGTCGAAGCATTTGATCACGCATACTGACGTCTTGCTGCTTCACCCATTCTGTTGAATTCGGTTCCTGGCTTGAGTAGTTTAGGGACTGCCGTTCTTGGAATGAATCCGTTCTTTCAGCTTCCTGTATTTCAATCACTGGGTTTTCTAACTCTTTTTCTCGTATATATAGCTCCAAATCATAAGTCGATAATTGTAATAGCTTGATCGCTTGCCGGAGTTCAGTCGTCATCCGCAAACTGAGTTCTTGTTTTTGCTGGAGAGACATATTCAACGAAATCTCCTCCTTATAATAAAGTACATGATGAAAGTATATGAATACGCTTTCATTTCTATGTGCTTATCATATCATGCTCTATCGACTTGGACTATTGTTTGAAATAGTTTATTTTTCCTGAAGAACTTGCCGTAACCCTCTTGACTCCACTACCTCCTCGACACCTTCTTGGCAAAAACCGTACGAACGCCAAGAACACGTCTCGCACACTACGACAATATCCTCGGGCACGACATGTAGTCGAACCCTTCTCTCAACCTCGCGCCAAGGCAGCACATCGCTGACCTTCAATCCGAGCTTACGTAAAATGACCGTATCACGTTCATAAATCCCATCATCCTGACAATGATACGGTTGGCCTTCAGGAAATTTTGCGCATAAATAATCGGGGCCTTTCATGATCTGAATCAATGTATCGGGCCGCTCCCGCAATATATCATGGATCTTCGTCATATTTTCCGTGTACTCTTCTGAATAGCCCATCCCTCGGTATCCAAGCAAACAAAAGATATGGTGCCCGCGTAATTTAATCATAGAAATCCACCTTTTCTAAATCATAGATTAGTTAACTAGTTTTATTATTCAGTATACACATAATGGGGTGCGGGAAGGAAGTGCGAATTGTGGGACATTGACTTTAGGGGCATACCTTCTATAATTAGCCAATAAGAAAATATTTTGAAAAGAGGGCTAGTGGACTATGAAAGATCTAAAAGTAATCATTACATTGGTACTCGTCATGTTCACATGGGGAATTAACGTTTCTGCTCTCAAGTATCTTGTGACTTATTTCGATCCGATTACTATTACTTCATTGCGGATCATGGTCGCCGCATCATCAGTATTCATCATCTTATTCGTGCTGAAGAAAATCCGTTTGCCGAGAAATAAGGAATGGCTCTATATCCTTGGGGGCGCGACAACCAATGTTGTATTACACCATTATTTTCTAGCTGAAGGATTGTCGAAGACCAGCGCGGCCAACGGAGGATTGATATTAGGCCTCGGACCGTTGCTTACAGCTACGTTATCCGTCCTGATTCTGAGGGAACGTGTTACATTCGTGCGTTCACTCGGTTTCCTGTTTGGCGGTATCGGAGTAGGAGTCATCGTCCTGGCGGGTAGTGGGACAATTGGCAAAATATCGTTTGGCGATATTGAAATATTTCTGTCGATTGCGTCGCAGGCACTCAGCTTCATCCTGATAAAAAAAGCGTCCCAAACGATGGACGCGAAGTTACTCACGGGCTATATGTTTCTGTTCGGTTCAATGATTCTTTTCATCGTGTCGCTCGTAAAGGAACCAGGCAGCTTGGGTCGCCTGAATAGCGGAACACCATCCATCTGGGCAATTTTCTTCTTCTCAGCGCTACTAGCTACAGCTGTCGGTCACATGATGTACAACTCCGCTATCGAAAAAATTGGTGCTGCACGCTCATCGATTTTCTTAAACTTGAATACGTTCTTCTCGTTAATCGCAGCCAGTCTATTTCTTGGAGAAACAATCTACCTGGCCCACTATATAGGTCTAGCATTGATTGTGGCGGGTGTGCTATTCGGCTCTGGTTCTTTGGAGGCGATTATTAGGAATCGGAATAAACACGTCCCGCCTGTTGGGTAGCTATAGAATATTAGTCAAGTACACGAACACTAATAGTCTGATATCTTGCATAACAAGCTCCATAAACAGCGTTTTGGTTATGGAGCTTGTCTCTACAACGTGCATATAGAACAAAAAGAATGGAAGACTTCCGTATAGCATGTATATAGTAATACGGAATATGTGAAAGTGGTTCCATTAGAGAAAGTAGCACAAGATCCTGATGAGTATCATTAGATGGTTAAACCTATGATGGATGGAACCGTTAGAGTAGAGGAAGTGTGAAAAGTTTAAAAAGGAGAGTCATAGACGGAAAGTATAAAGTCATTTATCTTCAATTTTAGGTTTGTTAGCTTTAGCAGTTGGTTATACGGCATATAAATAATCAATCATAGATAAATAGGTACTGCGTGTTCTTCATTCTTTTTGAATTTAAACACTATTTATCATTGATGGGAGCGAATTTGTTCTTAAGGGAAGCAATTATCCAGCACATTTTATTGGATTAATACTTATTGTAGTTGTAGTACATGGTTCTGGATTCTTTGTAGTGTTATTAAGAAAATGCAATAAAATAACAGGTAGAAAAATCTTGTAATTCATCATGTGATGAAAAGTATGAATGTCTTAAAAGGTCAACTTTGAAGCCGTTCGTTTAGAAAAATTGAAAGACACTGGAGTTAATATTTAAGAGTCAAAGTTTTAAAAAGCATATATTTATATTAGCCAAAAGAAAATATGGAAAAATAAACCTTGATTTATCAGATAAGATTGAATATACTTTTAATGAATGTGAGGAGATGGAAATATTAAAGCTCTCAATGCTAAATAAAAACTTGAGTTATTTAACTACTAGAAAAGACAATATACTTACTTCAAGTTTTATTAATAGTATGATTTTAGCTAACTATCAAAACGACGTTCATTAATACTGAACGATAGACTGGTTTAAGAACGTTGTTCAGTAATAATGAAGATAACATAATGGGGAGTGAGAGCCTTGAAGATCGCTTTAATAGGTTTAGGAAAGATGGGAAGAAATCTGGCAGTTAATATTTTACGAAAAGGCTATTCTGTAATCGGTTATGATATTCTTCCGCAAGTAAAGGATGAATTGTTGCGTGAAGAAATATTTCAGACTGAAAGATTCAAGTTTATTAGTGAATGGGATTCATTAATACAGGAAATCAATCCTGAAGACATAATCTTTATACTCATTCCGCATGGTGAAGAAACAGAATTAATGTTAGAGCAACTTTTGAAAGCCCTTCCAAAAGGTTCTACAGTACTGGAATGCGGGAATTCTCATTATAAAGAAATTGAAAAATGGAATGTGGCATACCTAAAAGCTGGTCTGAATCTACTTGACGTTGGTACAAGTGGCGGGGTAGATGGTGCTAGAGAAGGACTTTGCGCAATGATAGGCGGAAACCATGACAGCTATAAACGAATAGAACCATTTTTAATCAAGATTTGCTGTGAAGGTGGACTTTTGTATACCGGTAAGACAGGTAGTGGACATTATTTAAAAATGATCCATAACGGAATTGAATACGGAATGATGCAAGCAATTGCCGAAGGGTTTGAAGTACTGAATGAAAGTCCATATCCATTTGATTATAAGGAAGTAGCGCGACTTTGGAATAATGGATCAGTCATTAGAAGTTGGCTTATGGAGCTTGTAGAGGAATCATTCAGGAAGGAACCCAGATTAGAATCCATTGTCGGAAAGATGAATGCGTCGGGAGAAGCACAGTGGATGGTAGAAGAAGCAATGGATTTGAAGGTGCCGGTTCCAGTTACAGCCTTATCGTTAATGGTACGGAACCGATCAATGCAGGAAGATACTTTCAGTGGAAAGGTCGTTGCTGCATTACGAAAAGAATTCGGTGGTCATGAGGTAGAGGGGAAGTGAAGTTATAGTGACGGATGTATTTACAATTGGTGAAACGATGGTGATATTTCAATCTCAAGCAATAGGTAACTTGGAAGATCTTCCACAGATATATCAGAAGATCGGAGGTGCAGAGTCCAACTTTGCTACTGGTCTAGCACGTCTAGGTCATCAAGTATCGTATATGAGCAAATTGGGCAATGATCCTTTTGGTCGTCGTATCTTAAAAAGTATTAAATCAGAAGGAATTGATACTACTCATCTCAAGATGACGGAAAGTGCTCAAACAGGTCTTTTATTTAAAGAACAAAAATTCAGCGATGTCATGAACGTATACTATTACCGAAAAGATTCTGCGGCAAGCCACATGCAAAAGGAAGAACTTCCTGAAGACATCTTTGAAGGACTAAAATATCTACATGTTACAGGAGTAACTCCAGCTCTTAGCAGCTCTTGTAAAGAGCTTGTATTTAAAGCGATAGAATTAGCACGCAAACATGAAGTTAAAATAATTTTTGATCCCAATATTCGATTTAAGCTTTGGGAAAAGGAAGAGGCATTTGAAGTCTTAAATGCGATAGCCGTAAGAGCAGATTATATTTTGGCAGGTATAGAAGAAGCGGCTTTTCTGACAAATCAAACCGAAGTCCGCGAGATTTGCCAAACGTTACAAAAAAATGCACAGCAAATCATAGTCATTAAGCGTGGAAAAGAGAGTACAGTGCTGTATGAACATGGACATTATAAAGAGATTCCTGTCGTGAATGTTGCTAATATAGTCGATCCGGTAGGTGCAGGTGATGCATTTGCGGCAGGATTCGTGCACGGCCTTTTATTAAACTGTCGTCATGAAGAAAGTGTACGATACGGAAATAGCCTTGGCGCAAGAGTGATCCAGCAGTATGGTGATATAGACGGTTTACCTACACTGGAAGAATTCAATGAAGGACTTAAAGGCGACTTCACATCAGACGTAAGGAGGTAGTTCGTTATATTGAGAAAATGGGATAAACTAAAAATTATTGAAGAAAACGGTGTGGCGGTGGTGTTGAGGAAAATTCATCCTGAACGGATTAACAAAGTGATCGAAACGTTGGTTAACAGTGGAATCAGGGTATTGGAAATCACAGCAGATAGTGAAAACAGTTACGATACTATACGTGACATGAAAAAGAAATATGGAGATCAAGTGCTAATCGGTGCTGGTACTGTGTTAGACAAAGAAACAGCGAAATTGGCGGCCGATGCACAAGCAGATTTCATTTTTTCTCCAAATTTAGACGTAGAAGTGATTCAGACAGCGAATCGATATGGCTGTATTTCCATCCCAGGTGTATATACCCCTACGGAAATCGTATCGGCATATACCGCAGGGGCAGATTTAGTTAAAGTTTTCCCTGCTACGACACTAGGGCCGAGCTACTTTAAAGATTTACAAGGTCCACTAGCTCATATTCCTATGATGCCAACAGGTGGAATAGGGCTGGAGAATATGGGTGAATTCCTAGCGAATGGAGCTATAGCTATTGGGGTAGGAAGCTCACTTTTGAACAAAAAGCTTATTGACACGGGGAACTACGAGGAGCTTGGTGAGAAAGCAAGAAGCTTTGTAAACCGATTTAATGAGGTGAAAGCATGCGAATCAAAGAAATAGAAACGTTTCGAGTCCCCCCAAGATGGCTCTTCTTGAAGATTACAACTGATGAAGGCTTAGTTGGTTGGGGTGAACCAATAGTAGAAGGACGCGCTTCAACCGTAGAGGCATGCGTTCATGAACTAAGTGAATATTTGATAGGAAATGACCCAATGCGAATTGAAGACATTTGGAACACGCTATATCGTTCGGGATTTTATCGTGGTGGTCCTATCCTGATGAGTGCGATAGCGGGAATCGATCAGGCGCTTTGGGATATTAAAGGGAAGTTCTATAATGCTCCTATATACGAACTTATGGGAGGTGCTTGTAGAGACAAGGTGAAAGTATATTCTTGGATCGGTGGAGATCGTCCTGCAGATGTACTGGAACAAGCAAATAAAGCGAAAGAAAATGGTTTCCAGGCAATCAAGATGAATGCGACAGAAGAGCTACAAATTATAGATAGTTATTCGAAAATTGACAATGTGCTGGAAAGAGTAGCCATGATTAGGGAAGGGTTAGGTGCAGACTTTGGAATCGGAATTGATTTCCATGGCCGTGTGCATAAACCAATGGCAAAGATTTTGGCGAAGGAACTTGAACAATTTCGTCCAATGTTCATAGAAGAACCTGTCTTGGCTGAAAATAATGAAGCGCTCAAGGAAGTTGCTAGACATAGTAACATCCCTATTGCAACAGGTGAGAGAATGTACTCTAGATGGGATTTTAAGAAAATATTGCAGGAAGGTTATGTAGATATTATCCAGCCAGATTTGTCACATGCGGGTGGAATTACCGAATGTAAAAAGATATTTTCGATGGCGGAAGCCTATGACGTAGCAGTAGCTCCTCATTGTCCTTTAGGTCCAATCGCTCTTGCAGCATGTTTACAGGTTGATACCACTAGCTATAATGTTTTTATTCAGGAACAAAGCCTGGGCATTCACTACAATAAGGGGAATGACGTGTTGGATTATCTGAATGATCAATCTGTCTTCAAATTCGAGAATGGATATGCCAAGAATCTTACAGCACCAGGACTAGGAATTAGTGTTAATGAGTCCTACGTAAGGGAGAAGCAAAAGGAAGGGCATAACTGGAAAAATCCGATTTGGCGGCATGAAGATGGGACGGTCGCGGAATGGTAAGCCCTTACGAAAAGAATATAAATAATGAAGAAAAAAATGCGCTGGCAAATTTGGCGGTTTCATTAGTTAAGAATAAAACTATTATAGGTTTAGGATCTGGCTCAACAATCGGTTTTTTTCTAGAGCATTTAGCAGTGCGAATGAAAGAAGAAAAGTTGCAACTGAAATTCATTGCTTCTTCTAATAAGATTGCAGAGCAAGCGGATAAACTGAACCTTCAACTTATTGGGATTGAGGATGTACCTTTTATTGATCAGGCATTTGATGGTGCAGATAGAGTAGATCTGAATAACAATCTAATTAAAGGAGGTGGAGGATCACTTTTTCGCGAACGACAAGTATTGCTGAAAGCTGAGCAACGGTATATTTTAGCAGATTCCTCAAAATTCACAAAAAGTCTTTTGGGTCAAATCATCCCTCTAGAGATTGTACCGTTTAATGCATCATTTACAATTAAAAGAATTGAAAGTTTGGGGTACAATATTGCATTAAGAAAAGATGGGGATAACAATTTTATTACCGACAATGGAAACTGGATTGCAGATGTATCGACTCAAAAAAGTGTATCACCAGCAGATATTTATGAGCAGCTAAAACTAATGTCGGGTGTAGTGGAAATAGGTTTATTCCTAAATGTAGACTATTATATACTGCAAACCTAACCAATCAAGTGAGTAATAACGCAATAACCGAACCTAATAACAGACATTACGAATCGAATGAAAGCGTTTACTTTAAGCGGTAGATCGGAATGCCATTCATGATTACAAAATGAGGAGGAGTTATATTGAAGAAGAATCTAATGATAATATTTACTTTATTGTTAATGAGCGTATTAGTAGCAGCTTGTGGAAATGGTGAGAGCGACAGTGTTGAAGGGGTTACAGAAGCATCAGCAGACACTGGAGAAACAAAGAAATTAAGAATAAGCCTTGGTCTAAATGATAAAACACCTCTATATAAAAGTTCTGAAAAGTTTAAGGAACTTGTAGAGGAAAAAACAGATTCACTGAACGTAGAAATTTATCATTCTGGTCAGCTTGCAGACGACCGTTCTGCGATTGAGATGTTGCAATTTGGTACGTTGGATATCACAATTCCTTCTACGGCTCCATTTACTTCGTTCGTTCCTGAATATGGTGTGTTCGACTTGCCGTTTACACTGAAGAACACAGATGTAGTAGATAAAGTATTACAAGGTAAAATTGGTGATGAACTTGCAGAAAAAGCTAGTGAACAAGGCGTTAAGCAACTGGCTTGGTGGGAAAATGGATTCCGTCAATTAACGAACAGTAAAAAATCGATTAAGAAATTGGATGATTTGAATGGGTTAAAGGTTCGTACTATGGAAAATGATATCCATCTAGGTGCTTGGAAAGCAATGGGTGCAAACCCGACTCCAATGGCATTTACAGAGTTGTTTACGGCAATGCAACAGAAAACAGTAGATGGTCAGGAAAACCCATATCCGACAATTTTATTAGAGAAATATCCTGAAGTCCAAAAGTATGTGACGGAAACTAATCATATTTATTCGCCATTTATTTTCTTGATCAGCCAAAAGACTTGGGATGGCTTGACGGAAGAACAGCAAGAAATTGTAGAAAGCGCAGCGTTGGAAGCCGGAGAGCACAACCGAAAACTTTCTCGTGAAACAGCAGCATCCGCACTAGAAGAACTAAAAGGGCAAATGGAATATAGCAAAGTCAGTGATGCTGAATTGGAAAAGTTCCGTGGCGCTGTAAAGCCTGTCATAGAAAAGTATAAAGAAAGTATTGGCCAAGATTTCGTAGAGAAGTATTTGAATGAAGTCAATAACGCCGAATAAATGACAAGTCCACAAAAGAAAAAAGCAAGTTAATCACTATTAGCTTGCTTTTTTTCAAAAGCAGGTGGGAGGAGCTATGATATGCCAGTCTTAAGATGGATCGATCATAACGTTGAACGAGTGATATTGTTCTTGTTGCTGTCAGTCATGACAATTGTAATTATACTGCAAGTCTTTATGAGATACGTTGTTGAAAGCTCTTTGACATGGTCTGAAGAGTTAGCACGATTTTGCTTCGTCTGGCTCATTTACATAGGAATTAGTTATGGGGTAAAACGAGCAAGACACATTCGTGTGGAAGCGCTATTGTCTGTATTTAAAAGGCGAGGTAAATATGTCATTAACATGATAGCGCATCTTATGTTCCTATTCTTTGCATTAATTGCAGTCTACTATGGCTTTACTATTTACCAAGCCATTAAAGATACAGGGCAGGTAGCACCATCAATCAGAATCTCCATGTCGATAATGTATTTAGGGATGCCTATAGGAATGCTTTTAACTTCAGTTCGTTTGATTCAAAGAATATATATAGAAACCAAGCTATATCGATCCAATGAAGAAATAATTGATAACGATATACCGAGATTATAAGGAGGGTGATAGAATGGGTGTCTTAATATTTGTATCTTTTGCAATCCTACTGATACTTACCGTACCTATTGGAATTGCCCTGGGTCTGTCTGCAGTAATTGCCCTTCTCATTGACGGATCTATTCCGGTAGAATTCATCATAAAAGAATTGACAACATCTACAAACTCTTTTCCTCTATTAGCCATCCCTTTCTTTATTTTAGCGGGTGAAATTATGGGGAAGGGCGGTATTTCTATCCGTCTGATTGCTGTAGCGGAATCCTTAGTAGGTTCTGTTACAGGTGGTTTAGCTATGACGGCTATTGTCACGTCCATGTTCTTCGCGGCAATTTCAGGTTCGGGACCTGCGACTGTAGCTGCTGTTGGTGGTCTGATGATACCGGCTATGGTTAAAAAGGGGTACGATATTAAATTCTCGACGGCCGTTATTGCATCAGCGGGTTCGATAGGTGTCATAATACCGCCTTCGATCCCAATGGTCATGTATGGCGTTTCCGGAAGCGTATCTATAGGCGACATGTTCATGGCGGGTATCGTACCGGGCATCATGGTTGGTCTAGGATTAATGGTTTACGCATACTACTATTCGAAAAAAGCAGGTTATAAAGGTAGTACGGATAAAATCTCCTTCAGCCGTATCTTGAAACAAGTCTGGCTGGCCAAATGGTCATTGTTGATTCCTGTTATTATTTTGGGCGGAATCTATGGGGGGATCTTTACGCCCACAGAAGCTGCTGCGATAGCGGTGTTTATTGGATTCATAATTGGCGCGTTCGTCTACAGAGAATTGAAGTTCAAGGACATCTCAGATATCTTCATCGATTCTGCGCTAATGACTGCTACCATCTTAGTTATTGTGGGTAGTGCAACAGGATTTGGGAAACTGTTAGCAATGGAGCAAATTCCAATAAAAATAGCGGATTATATGCTATCACTTTCTTCAGAACCATTTATCATTATATTACTTATTATTGTACTTTTGCTTATCGTAGGATGTTTTATGGACACGATTGCAGCAATTATAATTCTGACGCCGATCTTGTTACCTATAGCAACGCTCGTCGGCTTCGATCCGGTTCACTTTGGTATCATCATGATTGTTTCATTGGCAATCGGCTTCATTACGCCTCCTGTGGGAGTAAACTTATTCGTCGGTTCCAGTATTTCAGGAGTTAGTATGGAATCATTATCAAAAGCAATCGTTCCTTTTATCATCTCAATGATATTCATTTTATTGGTCATATCATTTATCCCAGGCTTATCGTTACTATTTCTAGACTAATATTAAATAGGAGTGAATAATATGTTGTTTCCTCAAATGCGTAGCAGAATAAATCCCTACAAAGAAAACGTACAAGGAAAAGCGAATGAACCAATAACAGTCGCAGGTCTTTTGGACAACGCCAAGAAAATCCTAGGTCCTCTTTATGAAGGAGGTACACCGGATTGGTCGTTAGAGAATGTCGTACTAAGATTGGAACAAGATGCTCCTCGAATCGCAATTATAGGGGGTTCTGCTGATCATCCAGCTCATATTATGGACTATATGACCTCCTCACGCGCGGCTATCAGGATCTGGCAAAACGGTGGTGTTCCATTTTACTTTTCAACCCCGGTCATGTGCGATGGTACTGCTCAATCCAATCAAGGTATGAGTTACTCATTGCAAAGTAGAAATGCTGTTGCTCAGATGATTGTTAATCAGCTCGAAGCGCATAGTTATCATGCAGCATTCGTCATCCAAGGATGCGATAAACAGCCTCTTGGCGTTGTTAGTGGCCTAGCCCATCTAGATCGACTTAGACAATTTAGAGGTGATGCGCCATTTTTTGCAACATTTGCACCTGCACACGTTCTACAAGGTGGTACTATTCCTGAAGATGTTCTTAAAAAGCTGAATGCTGTATATGACAAGGCAATTGAAATGAATCATGAGGAGATTGCCGAAGACTTACGGGACACCATGAACTATATTCTCCAATGCTCTTCCAACACTTCTTTCCAAGGAGTATTCGAGAGAGCGGTTGAAAGAGGAATCATTACAGAAAAAGAGCATAAATATCTCGAAATTCGTTTAGCCGCTGCCACTTGCGATACAAAAGGTGGAGTTTGTGCATTCAATGGTACAGGAAACAGTTCGCGCCACCTGGTTGCTGGTATGGGGCTTGTACATCCGGCATTGGAGTTATTGACACAACCGCCGAATCAGCAACAGGTCAATGAAGCAATCGATGCGATGGCTACCATGATTAATAAACCTGAATTTGGTGTGTCACGACTGGTGAAATCCAATATTAGAAATGCTGTACGCATTCATAGTGCATCCGGTGGTTCTACAAACTTAATGATGCATATGGTAGCTGCCATGATTTATGCAGGTTATGAGTTTACACTTTTTGATATCGAAAAGATCCTCAAGGAACAACCTATACCTGACCTCTTTAATTATTCATTAACAGAGGGAAGAGATATTTTCTCATTAGCGATGCAGTGCTGTGACGATACGAGCCGTGGCATGGAAACGTTATTTTATGAGTTATTGAATAACGGTGTGGATATGGATCAGGATACGTTGACTGTAACGGGTACATCGTGGAGAGACCGACTAGAATACAGTGAAAGTTTGCCAGCTGATAATATTAAAGAAAATGCTGTCATTGTTAGTAATCCTAAAAGACTATTCAGTGGGGTAGATGTACTCCGTGGGAATTTCTTCGAGAGCGCAGTTGTAAAAATTAGTGGAATGCCAACTCCTCAACTAAATCAGTTTGACGATAAGATGGCTTTCGTATTGTTCTTCGATAATGAAGATCATGCAAATCAAAGTCTCTTAGATTCCAAATTGATTGATAATATGAGAGATAATAAACTGTTCAGCTATGAAAAGTTATTGTCTGTAATTAAATACAATGCTTCAGACGAATATGAAGAGCTGAAAGAGCTTGATTATAATGCGCTATTCGAAGAGATGACAAAAAGAAGCATATTAAAGATTGCACTCGTCATTGCGGGACAAGGACCTCTCGCATTTGGTATGCCTGAAATGTTTACACCGATGCAACATATTAATGCAAGTCGCACGTTAAAGAGAATCTGTACTGTTATCAGTGATGGACGTTATTCAGGGGTCACGTACGGTGCTGCCATTGGACATATGACACCTGAAGCGATGGACGGCGGTGGAATTGGTTATCTACAAACTGGTGATATCTTGCATCTTCAATTGCGAAAACACTATATTGACTTAGTGAAAGAACTCGATTCTCAAGTTGTATATGAAGAGAATATCAAAGATAATGAGACTCGAAAGCAACTATTCGAAGAACGATTAACCAATATGAAACGACGTCAGAAGTTAGTGGCAGCGGTAAATCGAATGGTAGGACATACAGATGCTTCTAAAGGTGTAGTTCCAATCCAGGTCTATGAAGAAGCAGATGAAACCTACGTGTAATAGTTGCTAATAAGCAATGAAAAGGTGAGATAGATGAGTCTTGTTCAATCTGTAGTAAGGGCAATTAAAATTTTGGAAGTCTTTGATGAAGTGAATAAAGAACTTAGTATAAAGGAAATTAGCGCGAAACTGGAACTGAATAAAAGTACAGTACATGCTTTATTGAAGACCTTAAAGGAACATGGGTATATCACACAAAATGAACAAACTGCAGATTATTCGTTAGGGTGGAAACTATATGAGCGTGGAAACCTATTACTTAGTCAACTAAGTCTAAAGGAAGTTTCATCCCGTCATTTAGATGCGTTAAATAGAGCTACAAATGAAACAGTCCACTTGGTGAAGCGATTAGATCAAGAAGCTATCTATATCGATAAAATTAACGGTAACAATACGTTGGTCATTTATTCAAGAATCGGAAAGAAAGTTCCGCTACACTGTAGTGCGGTAGGCAAGGTATTGGTTGCGTATTTGCCGAAAGACACCCTTACAGAGCTATTAGAAGGTTATGAATTCATTCAAGCAACTGAAAATTCCATACAAAGCCACACAGATTATATGACAGAGCTAGCCAAGGTTAAGAAGCAAGGATATGCGGTGGATGATGAAGAAAATGAGTATGGAATCATTTGTTTCGCTATGCCAATTTATGATCATAAGTATGATGTAGTAGCAGCAGTAAGCGTATCTTCACCAAAAAGTAACTTTACAAAAGAAAAAGAAAATGAATATTTAAAGTTATTAAAAGTATGTGCGGATAGCATTTCAGAAGAATTAGGTGCAAATTTATCTACTAAGGAGAGCTAATATGAGATACATTAAATTTCGTCAAAATGGAGAGATTCATACAGCATTAGTTACATCACAAGAAGAGGTATATATAATCCAAGAAGAAAACTATACGGACTTCTATTATAAATTGCAAGAGTCGAATCGAACGGCGAATCAATATCTAAAGGATGGGAATATTCAAAAAACCGACTTGTCATTCGACGATTTAGAACTGACATTGCCTACTATACCCGACGAAGTATGGGCGGCAGGTGTAACTTATCAAAAGAGCAGAGAAGCAAGAAACTTTGAAACAAAGAAAGAAGATGAGAAGGATCTGACGTTCTATGATCTAGTGTACGACGCCAAACGTCCCGAAATCTTTTTTAAGTCCACAGCGCGCAGAATCATTGGACCGAATAGTGATGTCTATATCAGAAGTGATTCGAATTGGCAGATCCCTGAGCCTGAACTGACTCTGATTGTAGGCAAGAAAGAGGATATTATCGGTTATACATTGGGTAATGATATGAGTTGCAGAGATATTGAAGGGGAAAATCCTCTCTATTTACCCCAAGCTAAAGTGTGGAAGAATTCGGGTTCAATAGGTCCCGCGATTTTAATGCCTGAAGGAATCGAAGATCCTTATTCGATAGATATCACGTGTAAAATTTACAGGAATAATGAATTGAAATTCGAGGGTACTGCTTATGTCAATCAATTAAAGCGGAAGCTTGATGAACTGGTTCACTATTTAGTCTATGACAACGATATCTTGGAAGGAACAGCGTTGATGACAGGTACTTGTATTGTACCGCCAAACGATTTTACTTTACAGGATGGAGACACGATTGAAATCTCAAGTGAAAAGATTGGTATCTTACGGAACAGTGTCAAAGCTCAAGAGCAAATGATTTTGATTCATTACTAGGAGAGGTGGTAAGCCTATGAGGGGAATCATTCCTCCCGTTGTGACGTTACTGGACGAATTAGGTCAAATTGATATTGAGAAGAATAAAACAGCGATAGATAAATTAATTAGCCACGGAGTGCATGGTGTAGTGTTATTAGGAAGCTCTGGGGAATTTCCTCACTTTTCACTGGAGGAAAAGCAGCGTTATCTGAAGGAGATTATTCCATATATCGACAATCGTATTACTGTTTTAGTGGGGACAGGCGGAACAGTAATGGAAGAAACAATTGAATTGTCAAAACTCGTTCAAGAGTTAGGTGCTGACGGAGTGCTTGTTGTGAATCCATACTATTGGAATATGTCGGATGAGCAAATGTACACGTACTTTTATGAAGTTGCAGGCTCATTGTCCATAGACCTGTACTTATACAACATTCCACAACTGACAGGCCAAGAGATTCCGGTGGAAGTCGTAAAACAACTTGCGGAAAGTGTACAGAATATTCGAGGTATAAAGGAAACCGTAGCAAGCATGACTCGTATTCGGACTGTAATTGACGAAGTAGCCAAAAAAGTGAACAATTTCCATGTGTACAGTGCTTTTGATGAGCATCTATTAGATGCCCAACTGTATGGAGCCTCAGGAAGTATTAATGGATCTTCAGTCTTTCTGCCCGAAGTTTCATTGAATTTATATGAAGCTATACAAAAAGAAGACTTCTCTGAAGTAAAGAAACATCAAATACTAATCTGCAAGTTGATGGAAATTTATAGCTTGCACCCTTCCTTCTACCTAACGATGAAATTGGCTGTACATGAACGTTGGTTTGTGAATCAGCCAATTGGTTATCGAAAACCATTTATAAATAGTGAAGCTTATTTATCTGATACTATCAAGTCTATTATTTCAGAGTATGTTCGAAATGAGAATTAATATCGACTGGAGCGATTTTCAATCTGATAGATATTCACTATATGTTATGAAAGATATCCAATAAGGAGTGAAGATTATTATGGCTTTTAAAGTAGTAATAACTGATTATGAATTTGACAAATTGAATTATGAAGAAAAAGTATTTAAGGAAAGCGGTCTTGATATCAATTTTGTCAAAGCTCAGTGCCGCACAGAACAAGAGGTGATTGAAGCAGCTAAAGATGCAGATGCTATCATAAATCAATACGCTCCACTAAACGCTAAGGTTCTGAATGAGTTAACGAATTGTAAAGTCATATCGAGATACGGAGTGGGTGTGGATACGATTGATCTTGAGGTAGCTAAACAGAAGGGTATCGCAGTTTGCAATGTTCCGGACTATGGAATCGAAGAGGTTTCAAATCATGCGTTGGCACTTTTGATGTCTTGGTCAAGAAAGATCGTGGAATTAAATAATGCGGTAAAGAACGGGAATTGGGATTTCAGTATTAGTCCGCCTGTTTATCGATTCAAAAATCGCATATTTGCAGTGATCGGTTTCGGCAAGATTCCTAGGCGTGTAATTGAGAAAGTCCAACCTTTAGGCTTCACATTGGTAGGATATGATCCGTTTGTTTCAGCAGAGGAAATGGCGAAATATAATGTAAAGAAAGTAGAGCTTGATGAAGCGTTAACACAATCTGATGTTATTTCACTTCATGTTCCGCTTGTAAAAGACACACATCACTTGATTAATCTCGGTAATGTTAATGATTTAAAAGATGGTGTCTTCATACTAAATACAGCCAGAGGTCCGATTATTGAGACAGAGGCATTAATCCAAGGTTTGCGTAGCGGTAAAATTGCGGGAGCAGCACTTGACGTTGTAGAGATTGAACCTGTACCAGAGGGGCATGAATTATTGGGATTTTCCAATGTCTATATTACGCCGCATAGTGCTTTTTACTCAGTTGAGGCAGTGGAGGAGTTGCGTACTAAGACTGCTAGGAACATTGTCGAAGCCTTGGAAGGATCAGTACCCACATATCAAGTGGTGTGAAAAATATAAAAAGAGATATTTATTTTATCATAGATATCTCTTTTAATTTTGAAGAGGGGAGCTTTTTATGGCAACTTTAAAAATTAAGTCGGAACAATTGGAACAACTTATAGCTGAATGTTTAGTTGAGAGTGGCATATCACTTGAGCATGCAAGTATTGTTGCAGATGTGTTGGCTTTTGCTGATAAACGTGGTGTGAAATCCCATGGAATTATGAGGTTACAGCATTATATTGACAGAATACAAAAAGGCGGCATTAATAAGGATGCCCGAATTACTATAGAAGCAGTGAATGATGTAATCGTTAAAGTGGACGGTGATAATGGGTTAGGACATGCCGTCGCAAAAATAGCTATGAATGAAGCGATATCTATTTCTAAAGAAAAGGGCATTGGTGTATCTATAGCTTCTAATTCAAGTCATTCCGGAGCGCTCGGCTACTATGCAGATCAGGCAGCTAGGGAAGGAGTGATTGGTATCACTTTCGCACAGGCGGATGCTCTCGTAGCACCATATGGAGCTAGATCTGCATTTCTTGGGGCTAACCCGCTGGCGGTAGGTATTCCACATGAAGACCGTCCGATTGTACTAGATATGTCTACGAGTCACGTGGCATTCGGAAAAGTCATGATTGAAAAGGAACGAGGAAATAAGATTCCTATGGATTGGGGACTTGATGAACACGGTGTTCCAACAGATGATCCAGCCAAAGTTAAAGCTTTGCAGCCCATGGGCGGAGCAAAAGGCTACGGTCTTGCTATCCTTGTAGACGTTCTCTCTGGTATTTTATCAGGAGGGCAATTTGGTAAGCATATTAAGCCAATGTACGGGGATTTAAAGGAAAATAGAGGGTTAGGTCAGTTTTTCCTAGCAATCAATCCGGAATTCTTTGTTGGCCAAGAATACTTCCTCGGTATGATGAAGCAGTTTGTAGAAGAACTGCATGCATGTGAGCCAGCCCCTGGGCACACTAAAGTATACGTTCCTGGAGAAAGATCGATTGAGAATCAGATGAAGGCAAAAGTAGAAGGCATTGAAATTGAAGAAGATATGTATGAGTTTTTGACCGGAAAGAAAAGAGTGAATAACAATACTGCGTGTAAATAAATTCGATTCGCGTGGATTTATGAGGTATCTCGCTTCCCAAGATCATCCGTTATAACAACAATATAGTTGAATGAGTTAAATGTTCTGAATTTATAAAAAGTAATCATTGTAACTTTAGTTCGTTTATGATAAGGTTGTTTTAGGGTTTTATATAAAGAACTAGGTTCTCTATAAAAAACCAGAAAGGCGGTTATCAAATTGAGCAAGAAATACTGGGTACCTGCTATCGAAAGAGCAGATTTGATACTAAGAGAAATCAGTAAGCATCCAAACGAATTACGATTGATAGATTTATCGAAAAGGCTAGAGATAAATAAAAGTTCTCTTTATTCCTTACTGAACACGTTAGAAACGTTAGGCTGGATCATCAAGACTACTAAAGACAGTTATAATCTAGGTCCAACCCTTGGTACTTTTAATTCAATGTATTTGAGTCAGTTCAATTTGATACAGAGCTTCTATAAAGAAGCACAAGAGGCTGTGTCCAATATTCAAGAACATATTCAATTGGGTACGCTTGAAGGTAATGATGTTGTGTACTTAGGAAAGGTAGAGGCGAAGACAAGGGTTCAGCTTGTTACGGAGCCAGGTATGCGTTTCCCAGCTTATGCATCTGCCGTAGGAAAAGTTCAATTAATTAATCATACGGTAGAAGAAATAGAAGATCTTTTCCCTGTTAAGACGTGGGATAAAAAGACTGAATTTACAACGTCTAATATTGAAGAACTTTGTAGCAAGGTATCGTTAGCAAAAACGAAAGGCTATGCGGTTGAGAATCAAGAGTCTGCTTTAGGCTTTCACTGTGTTGCTGCGCCTATCTATAATTTTGAAAAACAAATTATTGCAGGTATTAGCTTTACGATGCCCACAAATAGCTGGGAAGATAAATTTGAGGCAGCAAAAGAAGAGATTATCAAACTTGCGGCCAATTTATCGAAACTAGCCGGATATCAAGAAGTATCAAAGGAAGCTGCAATACTATAACTATACAACTACTGGAGGAATAGAAATGGTTACTAAAAATAATAGTGCAACGTTCAAGAACTTTATCAACAATGAATGGGTTTCATCACAGTCGAATGAAGTACTAGAGAGTATTAGCCCTATGAATAAGAACGAGGTTGTAGGCTATGTACAGAAATCAACTCAAGAAGATTTGGACAAGGCATTCAAAGCTGCCGAGGATGCTAAGAGTGCATGGAGAAAAATTGGTCAACATGCAAGAGGGCAGTTTTTGTTTAAAGTAGCAGATATCATCGAGCAGAATATCGACGATATCGCAGAAACTGCTACTAGGGAGATGGGGAAAACACTTCCAGAAGCAAAAGGTGAAACAGCTCGTGGTGTTGCAATCCTAAGATACTATGCAGGAGAAGGTATGAGAAAGAATGGGGATGTCATTCCTGCTTCTGACAAAGATGCGTTAATGTTCACAAGGCGCGTACCAACTGGCGTAGTAGGGATCATTACTCCTTGGAATTTCCCAGTAGCTATTCCGATTTGGAAATTGGCACCTGCTCTTGTTTATGGAAATACTGTTGTGTTCAAACCAGCGACAGAAGCTTCAGTTACTGCTGCCAAGATTATCGAATGTTTTGCAAAAGCAGGACTACCTAAAGGTGTCTTAAACTTCATCGTAGGTTCTGGATCAGTTATTGGACAAGGGATGATTGAGCATTCATCTTTGAACGCGATTACTTTCACAGGATCAGAAAATATAGGGAAATCAGTAGCTAAATGGGCTGCAGAAAGTGGCGTGAAATACCAAATTGAAATGGGTGGAAAAAACCCCGTTATAGTTGCCAAAGATGCGGATCTTGATAATGCGGTAGAAGCAGTAATTAGCGGGGCTTTCCGTTCGACGGGGCAAAAATGCACTGCCACTAGTAAGGTCGTTGTAGAAAGCGCTATCTATGACGTATTCAAAAAGAAATTGCTAGCTGAAACAGAAAAAATTACAGTGGGAAATGGATTAAATGACGAAATCTGGATGGGACCATGTGCTAGTCAGAGCCAATTCGATACAGTAAAAGACTATATTGAAATCGGTAAGTCGGAAGGTGCGACATTGATTGCTGGCGGAGAAGTTCTAAGCGGTGATGAATTCGATAACGGATTCTATCTAACACCTGCAATTTTTGACAATGTCAAGGCAGATATGCGAATTGCACAAGAAGAAATTTTTGGTCCAGTTATCGCATTGATTGAGGCGAGCGACGTGGAGGAGGCAATCAAGATTGCAAATGATACGAAATTTGGGCTGAGCGCTTCCATCTTCACGTCCAATATAGGTTCACTCATGGAGTTCATCGATGAAATTGAAGTCGGTCTGGTTCGAATCAATGCTGAAAGTGCAGGCGTGGAACTACAAGCACCATTTGGTGGGATGAAAGGCTCGGGCTATGGGTCACGCGAACAAGGAGAAGCAGCACAAGAGTTTTACACGGAGATCAAGACAGTATTTATTAAGGCATAAAAGTAAAAGAACCTAAATTATCCATAAAGGAAGGTATATACTATGATGAATGAATCCCGGAAGTTATTAGAAAGTCTAGGTTATCCGTCCACTGATTCAAAGGAATTACCGACATCCACGAAGCGCTTCCCAGATGGGGCGCAGTATAGAATCGAACTACCAAGTACTGAAGGTCCTGTTGCCTTAAAAGAGACTTTAAAAGAACTCGACCGTCTTGGGATTACAGTTCATAGAATTTCTCAAGGAAGCGGTATAATGCTTCAAACAGATGAAGAAATCAAAGAGATGTGCGAACTTACTGCTGAGCGTGGAATTGAACTTAGCTTGTTTGTAGGTCCACGTGGCACATGGGATATCAGTGCGCAACCTTTCACTTCGGGGGGGAAATCGATAGGTAATCGCCATGAAGGTGCAGATCAGCTTGTTTATGCGATGGAAGATCTTAAGCGCGGTGCAGATTTAGGATTGCGCGGTGCACTTGTAGCAGATGAAGGACTAGTGCTTTTGACGAAGGAAATGAAAAAGGCAGGACAATTGCCAGAGGACTTCGTTGTAAAAGCTTCTGTTCAAATCGGCTCGGCAAATCCTGTATCCGTAAAATTAATGCAAGATATTGGAGCTGATACGTATAATGTACCAACGGCTTTGACTTTATCAAAGCTGGCGTCTATTCGTCAGGCAATTGATATTCCAATTGATCTGTACATCGAAGCACCGGATAATTTGGGAGGATTCCTTCGTTATTATGAGATTCCAGAAATCATTCGCGTTCTTGCACCTGTATATATTAAGTTTGGTCTACGTAATCATCCAGATGTGTATCCTTCTGGTCAGCAGTTTGAGGCTCTGAATAATTCATTGGTCAAAGAGCGTGTTAGAAGAGCCTCTATTGGTATTCAAATGATTAAGCGCTACTGCCCTGAAGCGAAGACTTCAGAATTAGGTGCTGAGGGACTTGGTATTGCCAAAGTGAATACTTCAAATGTTTCTAATTAACATCCAAAATAATCGATGCGGATGAAACAGTAAATACGGTAGATGATCCTGGTAACTATTTTCACCAGGATCATTTACTAATTCCTTCTATCTATTATAGCAGGAAGAAAGGTGAAGGTGGCTATGGGATATTCTTTTAAAGGTTATATGAGAAGCGATGGTTCAGCGGGAACTAGAAATAATATAGGGATTATCAGCTCCGTTATTTGCTCAAGTACTGTGACAAATGAAATTGCGAGTAAGGTTGATTGCGCGGTACCGATTGTTCACTCTAATGGTTGTGCACAATTAGGCGATGATTTCAACGTCACAAAAAGTATGTTATCAGGTGTTGCAGAAAATCCAAACTTCCACAGTAATCTATTAATAGGCTTAGGTTGTGAAACCAATCAAGTGACTGGTTTATTAGCAGCTATACCTAAAGTTAAGCCCATTGATGGATTTAGCATTCAGCAAATGGCGGGTGGGACTAATACAGTTGCTAAAGGTGTTGCAATTGCCAGCGAATGGTCTAAAGACATCACTAACGAGCAAAGAACGGAACTGCCAATTTCTAAGCTGAAAGTTGGGATCATTACAGCGGATATGGACGAACAGACATTAGCAATAACTACTCCTGTTGTAAGCGCTTTAATCGATAAACTATTAGAAAACGATTCGACGGTTATTTGCAGTCTGACCAGAACACTTGAACCGAGTGGAAATCTTCTTGCTGCAAAAACCAAAGATATGCGTACAGCGGAAATGCTGAAAACACTGAGTGAAGGTCTTAATCGCCGTCGATGGGAAAAAGACGAAAGTTATGCGCTTTCAGTATTTACTGATGAAGAGAAGAGCCTTGCTGCGCATGAAGCGAAACTATTTGAATCAAATAATTTGGTAGAACTTTTAGATATCAACGAAAAACCGTCCGATAGAGGATTATATCTCTTGAAATCATCTGACAATATCGTTGAAACTATTTCCAACTTCGTTTCGGTGGGATGCAATGTGGCGCTGATTATTTCAAAAGAAGGAATCCTAGCAACTTCCAACGTTATCCCTTGCATAAGCCTAGCACCCTGTAATGTGAGTCAGACTCATCGTGATCATGTGGACTTTTATATAACACAAGGCAATGAAGAGAAGCAAACAGTTACCCTCTTAGAAAAATTACTTCAAGTAAGCTCTGGGGAACTAACGGCACTAGAAGAATATGAATTAGGGGAATTTGCAATCCCACATATTGGCACAACGTTCTGATGAAGGGGAGAGATCAGCATGGAAGTTAGTTACAACGCTTTAAAATTGGACCCAAAAGATAATGTGGCCGTCGCGTTACAACGGATTAGGGAAGGTGAGGTGGTGTTAATTAGTAATTTCGAAAGTAATCTGGTTGCCTTGGAGGAAATTCCCTACGGTCATAAAATATCGTTACATGTTATAAACGAAAATGAGGAAATTAAAAAATATGGAGAGTGTATTGGCAAGGCAACAAATGAGATTCCTACAGCTTCTCATGTCCATGTACATAACGTTCGTGGTCTAAATGAAAACGAAAGATTGGAAATCATTAATCATGTAATGGGAGACTAGAATCATAATTTTTTGCATACGGGGGGATCAAACATGAAGACATTCGGCGGATATCGCAGACCTGACGGCAGTATTGGCGTCAGAAACCATGTGATCGTAATCAATACAGTAGGAGAATTGAGTGCACTTACCAGGAAAATAGCCAATTTGACTCCGGGTGTTATTCCAGTTATTCATCACGGAGGGGTAGCTCAATTCCCGGAAGATCATACACAGACATTACGAACGCTAGTAGGTACTGCTGGTCATTCTAATGTAAGCGCTACACTGGTAGTAGGCACAGAAAATGATCCAATAGCGCAAGAAATTTATAAGGTTTTAAAGAAAAAAGGGAAGCCGGTCCATACAGTTTGTTTAAATAAGAACCAGAAAATACCGGAAATCCTGCAGGAAGGAAGATCCTGGTTGTTGACGGCTTTAGAAAATAGTAAAAAAGAAGTTCGTGAGCAATGTGATATTACTGAACTAATTGTTGGATTAGAGTGCGGTGGATCAGATGCATGGTCCGGAATCACAGCTAATCCTTCTATAGGGGCATTTTCCGATATGATTGTCCGCGAGGGTGGTACGAGCGTCTTAGCAGAAACTACTGAAGCGATTGGAGCGGAGCACATTTTAGCAAGCAATGCGATAAATCGTGAAGTGGGAAGAGAGTTCTTGGATATTGTTCGAACTTACGAGCACCGAATAAAGCAGACCGGGGAAGATATCCGTTCCGCGAATCCAACACCAGGAAATATGGCAGGCGGGCTAACTACACTTGAAGAAAAGTCGCTTGGCTGTATAAAGAAAGGGGGCGGCACGCCTCTAAAAGAAGTCATTTCATATGCAGGAAAACCGACTGAGAAAGGTTTTGTGTTTATGGACACACCTGGATATGACGTCGAGTCTGTATGTGGATTAGCAGCAGGTGGTGCACAGGTAGTGCTGTTCTCTACTGGTAAAGGATCCCCGACAGGCTCGCCAATCGTTCCGGTTATTAAAATCGGTACCAATCCTAAAGTCTATGAGATCATGTCCGAACATATCGATATTAATGCAGGTAAAATCATAGACCAAAACAATAGCATAAATGATATTGGTAAAGAAATTTTTGAAAAAGTCATAACTGTATCAAATGGGGAAAAGACTGCAGCCGAGAATGAACTAAATCAAGAATTCGCCATTTGGAGACTTGCTGAAAGTATATAAGTAACCTTATTGCAGCTAAAAAAATTAAAGTTAGATATTAGAAGGTGGCGAAACTTATGATTAAAAAGAACTTGGAGAGAATTCCTGGAGGTATGATGGTCGTACCTCTTCTTCTGGCAGCAGTTATTAACACATTCTTCCCTAATCTTCTGCGTATTGGCGGCTTTACTCAAGCGTTGTTCGTAGATTCTGTCCCAGTATTAGCAGCGCTCTACCTATTGACGGCGGGGGCCCAATTAAACGTTAAAAGTTTTGGCGTGAGTGTTGCAAAAGGTGCTACACTTCTAGGAATAAAGTGGTTTGTTGCCGGGGTCTTTACATTCCTAGCATATTTCCTGGCTGGTCCAAATGGTTTGTGGCTCGGTTTAGCTCCACTTGCGATTATGGCAGCCATGTCTAATAGTAATGGAATTGTCTACATGGCAGTAGCTTCACAATATGGTAATAAAGAAGATAAAGCTGCTTATTCTGTACTTGTATTGAATGATGGACCTCTTCTAACTATGGTAGCTTTATCAATATTCGGAGCCATGGGATTCGTTGAAGGAATGTTTTCTGCGACTGCTTTCATTACAGTATTGCTACCGTTAGTTATTGGAATCATCATCGGTAATACAGATATGGAATTGCGGGATATGTTGGTGAAAGGATCAGATATCATTATCCCTTTCCTATCATTCGCATTGGGTATGGGCATCAACTTAACAGATGTTGTAAAAGGTGGCGCGAGCGGCATTCTTCTTGGCGTTGTTACAGTCGTATTCACTGGAGGAGCAGCCTACCTGGTATTTAAAGCGTTGGGGTGGAATCCCATCGTAGGAGCCGCTGAAGGAACTACTGCCGGAAACGCGGTCATGGTACCCGGTGTCATTGCCGCTGCCAATGCATCGTTTTTGAGCGTTGCACCACTAGCTACTGTTCAAGTTGCAGCTTCGGCTGTTACAACGGCAATTCTGATTCCGATTGTACTTGCATTATTAGTGAAATACACAAAGTTTGAAGATAAATCTATTGCTTCAGAAGATCAAGAAACTGTACATCAAATAAATAGTGCAGTAAGTGAGAGTCAGGAATTTGCATTTGCAGGGAAGGTTGCCGGTATTGATGTTAGTAAGGTTAAGACAGAGTCGTATGATACACGACCGCCTCTGCGAAAATAGAGATGGGCATTCTAATAATAATTTTTTGCATATTTTTTTGATGTGGAACAATTTTGACAGTTTATAATTATTCAAAAGGTGGCTCACAAAGAAACAAAGGTATTAACCTTGAAAACTCATTGTGAACCGTCTTTTTTTATGAAAAATAATATGACTAACGATTGAAATACAAACAAGAGAGAGACGAGTGGATTTAATAATTCAAAGCCTTGGTCTTAAATCTTCTCAAAGCATTAAAATGAAGTACCTCCACAAAACCTGTATAGTCATAGTCGATTAAACCATCTGTAATCGGCGTTAGATGTAAATTTATTACAATTTTGAACAAATTGATAAATACAAAAGAATACACGCTCGCAGCGGTGAACGGGGGGCATATATCGACTAGATTAAATCATACAGGAACTGATGTACAGTCATAAGAATTACGCTAGGACGCGACACAAAACGGCTCTTTAATAGAAGAATTATTCACATCGTTACAAAAGTGACTCCAACCTACCTTATAATCCAATAGATTAGCGACAAAACAATTTATAAAAAACTCTTTCCTTACAAAACATTTACACAGCCTTCTCCGTATATTAATAATCTTCTAGTAGAGTGGAAGTTGATTACAAATACAGGAGGTTGTTTATTGTTGAAGAAGACGAGAAAGACCATCGTGCCCGTAGTAGCGCTATCCGCTGCATTAATTGGTGGAGCCATCTGGACTAGTAATTATTCAGCGAGTTCAGCTGACGAAGTGGAACAGGACGACGCTCCGGAGATCAAGAACGTCATATTCTTGATTGGGGACGGCATGGGAAGTTCCTATACATCCGCTTATCGGTACTTCAAAGATGACCCGACTACCCCTGAGATAGAGTTAACAGCGTTCGATCAATATCTAGTAGGACAACAAATGACGTATCCTGATGATGACGAGGAATCGATTACAGATTCAGCGTCCGCAGCAACGGCTATGTCGTCAGGTATCAAGACATACAATAACGCAATTGCAGTAGATAAACAGAAAGAGCGCGTGGAAACCGTTCTCGAAGCGGCAAAAAAGGCAGGGAAATCCACTGGGCTCGTCGCGACATCTGAAATCACACATGCTACTCCTGCAGCATACGGTGCCCATAATGAAAGTAGAAAGAATATGGATGAGATTGCCGATGATTATTACAATGAACGCATCAATGGCGAGCATACAATCGATGTCCTTCTCGGTGGCGGGAAAAAACACTTTGTCAGAGAAGACTTGAGCCATGCGCATTCATTCGAACTGGATGGATACGGATATGTCACGACGAAAGAAGAATTATTGAAGAATAAGAACGATAAAATACTTGGATTGTTCGCGGATGGCGGCATGTCCAAAATGATCGACCGTCCAGCAGAAACGCCTTCGCTGGAAGAAATGACTGAAGCGGCAATTGAGCGATTGAAGAAAAACGAAGACGGATTTTTCCTCATGGTGGAAGGAAGCCAAATCGACTGGGCAGGACATGACAATGATATTGTCGGGGCGATGAGTGAAATGGAAGACTTCGAGAAAGCATTCAAGACAGCCATCGAATTTGCGGAACAAGATGAGCACACATTAGTCATTGCTACTGCGGATCATTCAACTGGAGGATTTTCCATAGGCGCGGATGGCGTATATGATTGGTCCGCTGACGCAATCAAAGCAGTGAAACGTACTCCGGCCTTCATTTCTCAAGAAATCGCAAACGGGAACAATGTAGAAGAGACATTGGTACGCTACATCGACCAAGAAAGTTTACCGTTAGAACAGAAAGAAATTGAAGCAGTCGAAACGGCAGGTACAGAGGCGAGTGATATTGAAACGGCTATTAAGCAGATTGTTGACACACGCTCCTATACGGGTTGGACAACCGGTGGACACACAGGTGAAGATGTACCTGTTTATGCATATGGACCGTCTAAAGAGCGCTTTACAGGTTTGTTAGATAATACCGATCATGCGAATATTATTTTTGAAATTATTGCGGGGAAGAAGTAAGTTTATGTATTACAGGATGAATGAAAAAAGCGCCTCCCTATCGTCAAGATGGGAAGGCGTTTACTTGTGATTAATCGAAATTCCAATACTTCGATTGCTGATGGATAACAGCCTGAACAGCCTCTTCTTCATGAGGGAATAGTGTCTCTACTGGAACACCGAAACCTTCCATGAACGGATCTTCTACATCGGTTTTTATTCCGCTTAGAGCCTCTACAATTGCTAATGAACAGAATGGAACGTAAGCTGCACTATATCCACCTTCATGACATAATACTAAACGACCGTCACAATGCTTATCGGCAAGGTCTTTCATGAAATTAGCAAATCGTCTGAAACCATCCGATGTCACCATCATGCGTGCCAACGGATCAAAGAAGTTTGGATCTTGTCCGGCAGATACGATGATCAGCTCTGGCTTAAATTGATCAACAATCGGTCTTACAATCTTTTCAAACGCGTTCATATAACCAGCATTTCCTGTACCGGCTGGCAACGGAATATTCACGTTATACCCTTCTCCTTTTCCTTCACCAGTATGCTCTACAAATCCGCGTTCAGCGGGAAATAAACGATCTTGATGGAGTGAAATGAACAATGTATTGTCATCTTCATAGAATGCTTGCTCGGTACCGTTACCATGATGCACGTCCCAATCGAGGACGAGTATGCGTTCCAAATTATACTTTCTTTTAGCATGTTTTGCAGCAATTGCCACATTATTAAATAAACAGAATCCCATACCTTCCTGCGCTTCCGCGTGGTGACCAGGGGGTCTAGTTAACGCATAAACATTTTGTACATCGCCATCCATAACAGAATCCACAGCCGTCATGGCCCCACCAGCAGATAAGAGGGCAATTTCATAGGAGCCTCTACCTACAATAGCGATCTGACCAGCATCGCCACCGTTTGCTGCACTTAGCTCTTGAACTTTATCAATATAACTTGGTAAGTGGAATAACTCAATATCTTCTCTAGATGCACGTTGTGGAGCAATGGATTCCAGTTGGGGAGTCAAACCGCAAATGTCCATCAGGTTTTTGAAGCGTCTCTTTGTTTCGGGATCTTCACCGTACGTATGGCTTTGTACATAGCCACCGGATGCTAAATGTAATGCACCCGATCCATTATCATGCCAGAAATAGCTTTCATCGTAAATAAATCCTGTTTTCTTCATTTGACTTCCTCCTCGTAACCTCTGTAATATTGGTGTTGTGTTCATTATTCCAAATTATTAGATAATTGTAAATTACACAAAAGGATAACATTTCTACTCATTTTCAAAGAACTTCACGATGTAGTTGTTGACCAATTTATTATAGTACAGGAGGAAACTATATGAATTTAGCGAAGAAGGATTATCAAAGTATTGTTAATATAATCAATCAAACTCACTATGATTCCAATGTAATACAATCATCACTCTCCAAGTCATTTGCGTTACATCACTCATTATTGTGGCATGCGGATACACAAGGGAATATGCATAATCTGAAATTCTATAATTTCGACGAACAGATGATGTTTGATTATACGGAAACTCACTACACGAATGATGTAATGCATCCTAAAAAGCACTTATCTAAACTAGGGGATACTCAAGAAACAGTGTATAGAATAAAAGAAGTAACCACTCCTGGAGAACTGGACAAGTCATTGTACAATCAGTTTTTCGAACGCCATCAAATAATCGATCAAATGGTCATGTACTTTGCGACATCCACTACCATATATGGCGGTATTGGCTTTGTGAGATTTAAAGGGGATGAGCCTTTCACACGGAGGGATAAAGCTATACTACAAACACTTTCCGTACACCTGCAGCATGTAGTGAAGAATACGTTAAACGCACAAAAAGCTGAAACGAAGAGTATTTTGATCGATACAGTCACTACACACAAAGCGAATCTCTCCAATAGAGAATTAGAAATCTTCGAGTTAGTCACTAAAGGATATAGTAACCAAGAGATTGCGGATCAGTTATGGATCACAATTAATACTGTAAAGAAACATCTACGAAATATGTATGAGAAGTACGAAGTCAATAGCCGAACAAGTTTGATTTATAAGTTGGAAGGATTAGCAAATACGTGACAGAATTAATGAAAGCGCTATCTTTACTCTGGTGTAATAAAATATAATAACAAAAAAGAAGTTACAGCTCAAAACACGAGCCGTAACTTCTTTTTTTGTGTGCAATTTTCAACTTTATAAAAATAAAAATGAAAAACCAGTATCCTTTTTGAATAATTCTTCTATATGACTAATGAAAGAACAAATCATAAAGCGATTGAACAGGAGGCGCAAAGCAATGAAACGAAAAATCCAAGATATCAAAATACCATTTTCACCACAGTTTGCGGCAATAGTAGGCACGAATGAAGCGCTGTTTCTACAGCAACTGCATTATCGATTGCAAATATCTAAAAATATCAACGATGGTCATCGATGGGTGTATAACACGTATGAAGAGTGGACGCATGAATTCCCATGCTGGAAGGCTCATGTGATGAAAAGGATAGTAAAAAAACTGGAAAAAGACCAACTAATCATTACTTCAGAATACAATAAAATGCCAATGGATCGCACGAAATGGTATCGAATTGATTACGAAAAGCTGTCACAGACGTGCGGCGAATTTGTACCATTCGAGCGGACAGAAATGGTCGATAGAGTCGAACAAAAACGTCTGTCTGAGGAGAACGTTTTGCTCCCAGCAATAACCAAAGAACTTAAACACACTACAAAGAAAAAAAGATATAGCGAGAAGGATCTCGCCACTATTTCTTCTGTCATTGAGTATTTAAACCAAAAAGCTTTCAAACGATTCAAGGACAATACGAATACGACGAGGGATCTTCTCCATGAGCGTATCGAAGAAGGCTACACACTGGATGATTTCAAACTAGTGATCGATACGAAGGTGGCGCAATGGCTCCATCACCCACAATTTCGTCACTACTTACAACCATCGACATTATTTAAAGCAGAGAAATTTGAAAACTATTTGAATGAAGCCCCAATTGAAATGGTTCGATCAATCGTATTGGAAGCCTATGTGTCACCCACATTAGATTTTGAAAAAGGAGAGAATGCATATGAGTTACGAACTTGCTGAAAAAAGCTTACTAGGTGCGATGTTTGAAGAAAATTATTTAATTCTCGATAGTCACATGCAAGCGAGATTCTTCCAGGGGCACGTTCATCAAATGATCTACATGGTCATGCGGGAATTGGCGCAGGAAGGAAAATCGGTAGATTATATTACCGTTATGGCTGGAAGAGAACCGAGCGATCTAGGAGGAATCAATTACGTATATGGGCTCAAACGATTTGCGAATGTCGTACGTTTTGATGAATACGAAGAGATGATCATCGACCAATGGAAAAAGCAAGAAACGGCACGGATATTGCAGCAGGCGATTGAGTATGATTGGAGCGCGGATGATGTACTGCATGCCTTAGGGGAACTGGAAGAACTCCGTAGCGGTAGAGAAGCGACTACTTTAACGGAACACCTACTCACACAATATGAAAGACCGTTCAGACCGGATGAAACAAAGCCTGGCATTTCAACAGGACTTAGCGATTTGGATAAAATCCTGAACGGCTTCCAAAGCTGCGAATACATCATCGTCGCGGCTCGGCCATCCATGGGAAAGACGGACGTGCTAAACCATTTCGCACTACAAGCCAGCAAAGATGGACATATGCCGATCATCTTCTCACTTGAAATGAGTCGTAAATCGATGATTGACCGAATGATCGCTGCAACAGGTGAATACAATCGCTTACGAATGCGCAATCCGTATAAATATTTCACCGAACCACAAAAAGAACGGTGGACACCCACGCTGAATCACTTGAACGGTGGGGGAATTCATATTGACGATCAAAGCACGTTAACCGTTAGAAAAATTAAAGCAAAAGCACGGAATATCATCAAAACGAATCCGACCAAACGACCGATTATATTCATCGATTACTTACAAATCATTCGACCTGAAGGCCAAGTAATCAATCAGACGGTAGCAATCGGACAGATCAGCAATGAATTAAAAGCGATGGCAAAAGAGTTCAACTGTCCTGTCGTCGTCTTATCGCAACTATCAAGAGCGTCTGAAACGCGGCACGACAAACATCCCGTCATGAGTGACTTGCGTGACTCAGGAAATATTGAACAAGACGCCGATGTCATCGCGCTTCTCCATCGTGAAGATTATTACGACAGAGATAAAGAACCGACGAATGTAATGGAAATTGAAATTGCTAAACACCGTAATGGACCGACCGGCACGATTACGACCATCTACAGCAAAGAAACTGGCAAGCTATATGACTTCGATAAAGACTATTACAAAAGGGGAGAAAACAAATGATTACCGTTCAAGATATGTTCGACTACGCACTAGAAATGGACTTAGCACACTTAGCCAACAGCATCTACTGGGCATTACTGAAAGACAAAGTCACATTTCAGGATGACAGTAAAAAACTACAAGCAATTGAATTCGACGAAGTGGAAATTAAGCGATTAATGGAGAAAAACGACTTGAATATCGGCAAAGTAAATCTATTTGTTATGGACGGCCCTGATGACTGGTACGCCTTTTATCTGGCAGAACATTCACTGGATGCCTACCGACTACATGAAGAATTATTTCGCGAACAACAACGCAACATCACACGAGCCGATCGACTGATGATCCACTACATGACCTTTGCGGAAACCGGTGCCGAAGAATGTTTGTATGAACATAAGAAAGAGATTATTACGTACCCAGCGTATGTGGGGCACGCGAAAGCAGGAGAGCGTGTGTTGTATCGGGTGGAGGTGGGTGCATGACCGAAGAAGAACGCGGCGTGCTGATCTTGGTGATTTGTTTGCGCTCGAATTACTCGATGAGCTATGTAGAGCAAATGGGGGACGACGAGTTGGGGGTGTTGTACGAAAGGTTGATAACCAAGTGGTAGGATTGAAAAAAACTTTGCCACCTCTTCTACTGAAACATTATATAAATATAATTGAATCAAACTACCTATATATTTAGATAATTCAAAATGATACCTTATACATAAGGGTATTCCATAACCCTCCTAGGCTATCGCCTCCAAAGGAGAATGAAAGATGAAAATAGAAGAACTAAAACACACCGATTGGATGAACAAAAACAAAATTATGGCGCTTAGCTTTGGACTGGCTGCGGGACTTGGGCTCCTTGCTCAAATCCTTCTTCAGTCGTCGGCGATTATTATTACATCGGTTGCGATTCCATTTGTCGTGGCCATCCTTTTTTACGTATTTATGAATACATCCACTTTCATTGCGAAACAATTTCCATACATCTTAGTCTTTTTAACTTTCAGCATTGCGATGAGTCTGATTCTATTCTCGAATGCTAACCTAGGGACGATTGGCGTAATCTATCTGGTTTTAGTGTTAGGTGCCGTTCATGGGAAAATGCGTATTATTGGATTTGCCTACGCACTGAGTTTACTTGCACTGCTCGTGAACAATACATATTTCATATCGCCTGAAATTATTGTTGGAAGCGGTTCTAATTTACTTCTATTGCACTTTCTCACAGCCCTTTGCTTGTTTTTATTGGTCAGACAGAATGACCGTGTCTTTCATCACGTAGAAGAGCTTCTCGCACTGACGTCGCAGAATGCCGAAGAAGAACAAGTGCTGTTTGAGGAGCTGGATACGGCGGTGACGAAAATCACGTCTAATTTAGCATTTATTCAAACGAATGCGGCCAGATCCACTACTTCTCAGCGTGAAATGTTAGAGGCGGTCAATGAAGTGAGTTCAGGCAGCCAACATCAGGCGGATCATATTGCGGAGATTGCGGAAAATGCGGAACAAACACATGAAGCGATTCAAGAGATTTCGGCAGGGCTTGGTGAACTAGGGGACAAAACAAACGATGCAGGTAGTAAGGCGAAGACAGGAACTGTACAAATGAATCGATTGAAAGAGAGTCTCGATACATTTGCCGAATTCTTTACCGATTTGAATAATACATTCGGTATTCTTTCTAGTAAAATTGACGAGACGAATGCATTTGCTAGTTCGATTAAACAAATTACAGAGCAAACAAATTTATTGGCGTTAAATGCATCGGTTGAAGCAGCGCGTGCAGGCGAACATGGTAAAGGCTTTGCGGTAGTGGCGGATGAGATTCGTAAATTGGCCAGATTGACGGATGAGACACTTCAGAAAATTGATACGAATTTAGTGGAGTTGAATAGTACGAATACGATTGCCGTTGGAAAATTAGAAGAAGGCTTGAAGCAACTGACGATGCAAAACAGTGTGGCGGATGAATCCAGTGCGTCATTCGGCATGTTACATCAAGTCATGTCTGCATTGCAAAACGAGTTAGCTACATTTATCCATGAATTTGAGATCATTACAGGACGCACATTGACAATTCGTGAACGGACAGTAGAGTTTGCCGCGGTAGTGGAGCAGAGTACAGCGGCAGTAGAAGAATTAAATGCGACGCTGACTGAATTGGCAGGAGAGCAAGAAGAAATTGCAAAGTATATCAATGAAACACATGATGAAGCCATTTCCATTCGTAGAACGTAATATGCTCGGTAGCTTACCATTTACTAAATAGCATCGTGTCATTACGAAAAAGAAGTTACATCTCAAAAACAGGAGCTGTAACTTCTTTTGCATGTAGTTTTCTCGTTCAAAAAACAAAATAAACACAGCCACGAGAGCATCTTGACATTAAGCATATTTTGATTCAATTGATTCCACTATCGCATCTCCAACTTCTATAGTAGAAGAAGTACCGCCTAAATCAGGAGTCAATGCAGCTTGCGTTACTAACAACTCTTCGATTGAATTCAACAACAGTTTACCGAGGTCTTCAAATCCGAAGAAGTCGAACATTTGGCTAGCTGACCAAATTGCAGCTAACGGATTGGCAATATGTTGACCTGCAATATCAGGAGCCGATCCGTGAATCGGTTCGAACATAGAAGGGTACGTCTTTTCAGGATTAATATTCGCCCCAGCAGCCAGTCCCATTCCACCAGCTAGTGCTGCGCCTAGATCCGTTAAAATATCACCGAATAGATTGGACGTGACAACGACTTCGAATCTTGCGGGATCTTTAATCATCAGCATCGCAGCCGCATCAACCAAATAGCTAGCGGTCTCCACATGTGGATACTCTTGACTCACTTCTTCAAACACTTGATCCCAGAATACCATCGAGTAGTTCAATGCATTGGCCTTACTAATACTAGTCAATGTCTTTCCAAGATCTGAAGCCGTCTCAAATGCATAACGAATGATCCGCTCCGTTCCTTTACGAGAGAACACTCCCGTCTGCAATACCACTTCTTCCGGCTTACCTTTAAACAGCCAATCACCGGCTCCCGCATATTCACCTTCACTATTCTCTCGAATAAACAACATATCAATCGTCTCTTTTGTCCCATTCTCTATTGGACAAGGCGCACCGTTCAGCAACTGAATCGGTCGGATATTGACATATTGATCAAACTGCTTTCGAATGATCAACAGTAAATCCCATAACGAAATATGATCAGGCACTCCAGGGAAACCTACCGCACCTAAATAGATCGCATCAAACGTCGACAGTTGCCCCATCCCGTCACTTGCCATCATTTGTCCATTCTCCAAGTAATACTCGCATCCCCATGGGAAGTAGGTGAATTCGAAGGTGAGTCGTCCGTCCAGTTCAGCAACTCGCTTCATTACTTTGATACCTTCGTCAATTACTTCTGGACCAATTCCGTCTCCAGCAATGACTGCAATTTTAAAGATTTTCATGTGACCACTCTTTTCTATGTAATAGTACATTCTTTATTAGACTATCACCTTCAGACAAGAATGTATATTCAGATTATTTTATTAGTTTGAATCTAAAAAAGAAAAAAATAGGTTGTACTTAGAAAAGAAATACTAAATATTTTTAAATAAATAGAATATTCTGTATTATATACAATGTATAGACTTTATTTTCTAAATAGTATATATTATTAAAAAGTGATGAAGGGGAGCAAGTAAAATGATGTATCCGAGAAGTCAAAAGACTCTTAAGAAGGATGTATATCTAAAAGTGAAAGAAGACATCACAAATGGCGTGTTAAAAGATCACGTCTCTATAACTCAAAAAATGGCGCTAGAACTTTACGGGGTAAGTGGAACGCCATTTCGTGAAGCGGTACAAATCTTAGAATCTGAAGGTTGGGTTTACTCGCTACCTAACAAAGGTGTGTATGTAAGCCCTTTAACTCAAAAGGATATTGATGAATTTTTCGAGCTAAGATGTATTTTTGAATGTGCAGTTGCCAAAAAGGTTAGTAAAACAATTACTGATGAAAAAATAGAAGTATTTCAAAAGCTAATTGATCAAATGCATACTGATACAAGAATACAAAGTGACTTGGAGTTCACTAACTTAGATTTTCAATTTCATAAAAGACTAATCGAATATGCTGAAAACAATAGACTTTTAGTTTTAAGTGAGCAAATATATGACATGATGAAAAGAATAGGAAACATCGTATTGAAAGGACCTTCCAGACGAGAAGAAGTAATAATAGAACATACAGATATATTGCAAGGGTTATCTAACGGAGAATATGAAAGCGCAATCACGTACCATTTAGATCGTGCTAAACACAAATTAAGAAGTATTTAGTGAGTAGGTATTAATTTAACTGAAAGGAGGTGTGAAAAAGAGTTTGACATAGAATAGCCAATAATAAAAATGTATAGGGGGAATTCCATTGAAAAAACTAAGAGGATTACTAATAACTACTATAATGGGTGTTTTATTACTTGTACTTGTTGCGTGTGGTGGAAATGATACAAAAGAAGAGTCAGGTGGTAGTGGCGGGAATGCAGATGGAATAGAAAGTCTAACAATTAAGCTTTCGCATGAAGTTGCCGAAAACACATCGCAACAAGCGGGTTCACTAGCTTTTAAAGAATATATCGAAAAAGAATCGGATGGAAAAATAAAAGTTCAAGTATACCCAAATGGTCAATTGTTTGGTGATAAAGATGTCTATCAAAACTTAGTAGCAAATAACGTTCAATTTACTCAGCAGGACATGTCAAAGTTAGTTGGTGACGACCCACGCTTTAACTTAGTTTCATTACCTTTCTTATTCAAAGACAATGATACAGCAGCAGAGTTCTGGGATGGAGAAAAAGGGATGGAAATCCTAGCGGCACTTGAGAAAGACGGTGTATTAGGATTGGCAATGTGGCCAAACGGACCTAAGCACTTTACAAACGATAAAAAACCACTTAAGTCTCCAGAGGATTTCAAAGGATTGAAATTCAGAACTCAGGGTGGACAAGTTCTTGAAGACGTATTTAAAGCTGTAGGAGCTAGCTCTGTTACTATTCCATTCACGGATTTATATACTGCTTTGCAACAAGGTACAGTTGATGGTCAAACCAATACATTCGTGAACATTGATTCTAAAAAGTTCGATGAAGTCCAAAAGTACATGACACTTATTGGAGACACTCGAGTAGATGTTGGATTCTTTGCTAATAAAGAATTTATGGATGGATTAAATGAAGAAACACGCGAAATTGTAGATGGTGGAATCAAAGCAGGAACAGATGCAGCTAGACATGCGGCGAATGAGATGGCTGATGAAGCATATGAGGCTATTAAAAAACGTGGGAATATTGAAATCTATGAACTATCAGATGAAGAAATTCAGACATTCAGTGAACTTTGGGAACCTATTTATGAAAAATACACACCCATTATCGGAGAAGAATATATTAAAGCTGCACAAGAAACTGAGAAATAATAGTCTAAATAATAATAGCGACAGAATTAGGATATTGTAAATAATTCTGTCGTTTATTAAATTGAAAGGAGCGATTATATGAAAGATAAAATATTGAATACATTAGAAGTATTTGAGGAATTCGTGGCCTCTTTTTTCTTTGTAATCGGATCCGTTGTATGTCTGATTGGGATATTCATGCGATATGTAATGAATCATCCTTTAGTTTGGACGAATGAAGTTTTTGAACTATTAATGGTTACTGCAATTTTCATTGGTTTTGGTATAGCGTTAAAAGATGATCAGCATATAAAAGTAGACTTAATTTACGAGAAAATGCCTAAATCTATAAAGAAGGTATTCAACATTATTAGTAATCTTCTAGGGGCTATATTTAGTATTTACCTGGCTGTGATGGGTGTTGAGATGGTTAGTGTAGCCCATGATCAAATGAGTATTAGTATTGATTTGGGTATTCCATTATGGATTACTTATTTGGCAATGCCGATTGGAATGAGCCTACTAGGAATATATTTTGTTGTAAAGACATATCGTGCGATCTTAGGCAAGGATTTAGAAGAAGATACAACCATTAATATTGAAAATCTATTTTAAAGAAAGGAGGAGTACAATATGAATACAACAGTGATCTTAGTATTATTATTTATAGTTTTAGTTCTATTAAGAGTACCTATTGCAGTTGCGCTAGGCTTATCCAGTATTATTTCACTCACACTAATAGACTTCACCATGTACCCCGTCATACATAAAATGTTTGTCTCCTCAAGTTCTTCTGCTTTAATGGCAATACCGGGATTTATATTTGCGGGTATTATTATGGCGAGAGGTGGAATATCATATCATTTAATTGAGGCTCTAAAGTCATGGATTGGTCATTTAAGGGGAGGTTTAGCTCTCGTAACAATACTAGCCTGTATGATTTTTGCCGCGATTTCAGGCTCTAGTCCGGCCACTGCCGCTGCAGTTGGCGGAGTAATGATTCCCGGAATGGTTGAGGCAGGGTATAGTAAACGATACTCAATGGGACTAGTTGCTGCGGCAGGTACGTTAGGAATATTATTACCTCCTTCTATTCCATTAATTATTTATGGGGTTGTCTCCGAACAATCGATAGGAAAACTCTTTGCTGCAGGTATCATTCCTGGTATTTTACTAGGTGTTATTTTGATGGTAGCAGCAGTAGTTAATGCAAGAATTAAAAACTATGGTCAATTACCTAAACAAGATATGTCAGAGAGACTGCGTAAGACGCGTAAAGCATCCTGGGGATTTTTCCTGCCTATATTAATTCTTGCGGGGATTTATTCAGGAGCAGTTACTCCAACTGAGGCGTCGTTCGTTGCAGTATTATATTCATTTGTGATATCAACATTAGTTTATAAAGAAATGAAAATGCCTGTTTTTAGAAAAATAGTTAAAGAGTCTATCAATATTACAGCCATGATTTTCTTGATTATATCTGCGGCTACAATTTTCGGAATGTTCTTAACGACAGAGCAAGTTCCACAAGATTTGGCTTATTGGATACAATCTACTAGTACAAATAAATGGGTCTTTATTATAAGTATAAATATATTGTTCTTTGTATTAGGTATGTTCTTGGATGCCGTTTCTATCATCTTAATTACGTTACCAATCTTACTGCCAATCTTATTACTGTTCGATATTAACTTAATACATTTTGCAATTATTATGACTATAAATATGGAGTTAGGGATGATTACCCCACCTGTGGGCTTAAACTTATTCGTTGTAAGCGGAATTTCTAAAGAGAGGATAGGGGAAGTCGTCTATGGAGTTTTGCCATTCTTTGGTCTTTTATTCATTGGACTTGTATTGGTAATAATCTTCCCAGAACTTTCTTTATTTTTAACACGCTAAAGCTGAATGTAGAATTATAATGGAGGTTTTAAAAAATGACTAAAAATGATGATATTTTAGCATACGGATTGTCTGAGGTATCCGAGCTCATCAGAAAAAGAATTATTTCACCAGTAGAACTGATGGAGAAAATGTTGGATCGAATAAACAGTATTGATTCGAAGCTTAATTCATTTATTGAAGTCTTATCGGCTGAAGAAGCTATGCGCCAGGCTAAACAGGCAGAAGAAGAAATGCAAGCAGGTTTATACAAAGGGCCATTACATGGTATTCCCATTGGTGTTAAAGATATGATCAAGACAAAAGAAATGAAAACCACCATGGGATCGGAAATATATAAAGACCAATTTGCAAATGAAGATGCTTTTGTAGTAGAGAAGCTAAAAGAAGCTGGAGCTATAATAATCGGTAAGCAAAATACTCATCAGTTTGCATATGGGCCAACGGGAGACCGTTCTTATTTTGGCGCTGTTCATAATCCTTATGATTTAGAAAAGATGACTGGTGGTTCTAGCAGCGGCTCTGCTGCAGCTGTAGCTGCATGTATATCATATGGAGCGTTAGGCACTGATACAGGCGGTTCGGTAAGAATACCGGCATCATTTTGCGGCATTGTAGGTATGAAGCCGACATACGGAAGGGTAAGTAAACGTGGCGTCTATCCATTATCATGGAATCTAGATCATGTAGGACCATTGACAAGAAGTGTATTGGATAATGCTTTATTGCTAAATGTGATTGGAATCTATGATAATGAAGACATTCTGGCAGCGTATCGCGAACGAGAGGACTTTATTACGGGTATATCAGATGGAGTGAAGAACCTTACCATAGGATTACCGGAAAAATTCTTCTTTGATGATATGAACCCTGAGGTCCGAGAAAGTGTGGATAACGCAATCGATACTTTACGTCAATTAGGTGTTAATTTCATTGATGTCGAATTACCTGACATGGAAGAGATTACAGAATGTCAAAGAGTTCTACTGCGAGCTGATGCATATGAACTCCATGAATCCCACTTAGAGAAATATCCAAATCAATGGGATGATGAAGTGAAGGAGAGACTGTTAACAGGTGTGGATGAAAAGTCATTCTTATACTCAAGAGCTTTAAAAGTACGACAGAAGGCCAAGAATGAGTTGGCTGAAGTGTTTAAACAAGTAGACGCAGTATTGACTCCTACAGTTCCTATCCTTCCACCAAAAATCGATGGGCGCTACGTAGAAGTCGATAAGTATAATGAAGAGCATATTCGTTGGTCTATCTTAAAGCTAACAGCACCTACTAACTTCACAGGATCACCGAGCCTATCTATACCATGCGGATTCTCAAAAGAAGGTATGCCTATTGGCGTGCAGTTGATTGGTAAGGACTTTGACGAAGCGCTATTGTATAGAATTGGCTATGCGTTAGAACAGAGTCTTTCAATTGATACGGCAAAAACTCTAGTGTAATCAAACCTTTTTAAATGACTTGGTTAGTGAATAATACCATATTTATGAGCCCTTGCATCTTTAAAGCTAATTCACCAAAAAGTAGTGCACCTCCTAAGTTCCTGTATAATGTGAATTATGGCTAACGCATTAACAGGCTGGAGAAGTGCTCTATGTTTATAAAAAAATGAATTCATTTTAAATCTGATTGATCACTGAAAAATGAATTTCACTTTGACTTATTGCTTATTACTTATTGCATATAATGCCAGTGAAATTGCAATTTATCATCTCACACAGCCCAAATTATCTAAAATAGATTCATTAATTATCTCATAAGTCTTTTAAAAATATTTAAGATAGATAATTTTTAAAAACTCATTTTGAAATTGATTTATTGTAATAAAAATTAAAATCCCATATAAAGAGACAATCTACAGGATTACGATTAGTATTGAATCTATAAGGAGGCTTTGTAGTTCATCAAAGCCACGTAATGGAAATGATAGAATCGTTAGAGGTGTATAAATGGGATTATTTTTCACGGTTATTTTACCGATTATTTCAGTATTCATAGTGGGGTTCATTTTACAAAGAGTCAAAGGCTTACACATAAAATCAATTTCTTCTCTTTCGATTTACATACTATCGCCGGCTCTAGTCTTTACTTCCTTATATAAGGCAGACTTTAATGCGAGCTATATGACGATCCTGATTTATATGTTTGCTCTTTTTTACGCAATGGTTTTACTCAACAAAATCATTGCGAAAATCTTTAAATGGAATAAGAAAGTAGAGAGTGCTTCGATCCTGGCTACAGGTTTCATGAATTCTGGAAACTACGGTTTGCCGGTCGTGTTATTTAGTTTAGGAGAAAAAGCGCTACCTTATGCCATATTCATCATGGTCATACAATCACTGCAAAATAACTTCTTCGGTGTGTATTATGCATCACGCAGTACGAGTGGCATCGGTCGATCGATAAAAATGGTCTTCAAAATGCCGACAACGTATGCCGCGATTTTCGCTTTCATTTTCCAGTATTTCAGCATTACGGTGCCGGAATCCATTATGTCGACTACGTCCATGGTGGGGGATGCAGCGATTCCCGTGATGATGATTATGCTAGGGATGCAACTTGGATCGGTTGTTCGTAAGAAACCCAATTGGCAAGTGGTCATTTCAGGCGTAGTATTGAAAATGGTCATTGCACCTATACTTGCGTTTATATTCGTCATGTTCGTAGGAATGGATCCTCTAGTAGGTACAGTCCTCATCATAATTTCAGCAATGCCTACAGCGGCCACGACGACTATGTATGCGATTGAATTTGATACTGAGCCGGAACTCGTTTCCATGATTACGTTAATATCTACATTGCTTAGCATTATCACATTAAGTATTCTGTTGAATGTCATTATTTGAACGAACTAGCAATAAACAGATTCAGAAAATCTCAAAATAAAAAGAAGTTGGAGCCCGAAATGGCTTCAGCTTCTTTTCGTTCCAATCAACTAAGTGAAAGTATTAAAACAGGGGGAGTATGCAATGGTGTAAGCCTAGTTATAATTTCGGCAAACTAACTGTAAAGGTCGTCCCTTTACCAACCTCAGTATTTAGCAATAAGTTTCCATTATGATCTCGAATGATTTTTTCACAAATCAACAATCCTAACCCTGTTCCATCCACTTTTGAAGACATGAATGGATCACCTATTTGACTTAGGATTTCATCAGGGATACCTGGACCATTATCGGAAACATCAATAGTCACGTCATCCTGATCGTCTTTCACATGAAGCGTGATGGTACCAGTTTCCATAGCCTCCACCGCATTTTTGATTAAATTAATAAATACTTGTCTGATTTTTAATTCATCACCAAAAATGGTCATTTGGGTATTATCCGATTTTACATGCATGTCGATGGCTTTCTTGCCCATATCCAATTCCATCCGCACCTTAACCACTTCGATTAATTCCGAAATATTGATCACTTTTTGATTGACTACATGGGTTTCAGCTAAGGATAAAAACTTAGATGCTGTTTGTTCTATTTCTGTTAATCCTTTTTTGATCCCATCAAATTGTGCTTGAGTAGCTTCACTACGATCACTAGCAGTGAGATCCAATAATTGTAGTCGACCTTGAACGACCGTAAGAGAGTTGCGAAGTTCGTGGGCAATGATAGACGCTAATTTTCCGGTGATGTCTAATTTATCTCGACGCGTATCATGGTTTCGTAGTTCATTTTCAAACTGCAGTTGTTTTGCAATCCCTGTATAATGAACAGGCCCTTTTTTATATAAATGCGAAGGTGAGAAGTCTGTATCCGTCATATGGTATTCATGGGTTTGCAAAAGTTCAATTAAGAGTGAACCGGATAAAGATAAACCTTCATATGCACACACAATAATGTAATTCTTTGCGATGTTCGCTACTCTAGAGAAAAAATCGTCAAAGTTCTGTTCGTGTAATGCGATACAAGGAATTAACGTTTTTTTACTCTGAAGCCGCCATGTCGCCAATCCCCACACGCGAAGTACGCATTCTTCTGTCACATGAGAATCAAAAAAAACATTTAAATTCTTTAAAACATGCTCAGCATTAAAATTTACGTGCGTTTCGTATGCCGTGTCGGTATTAATAAAATAAATAGCATCCACTTGCTCTTCCGTATAACCGGCATTTCTAAGATTTTCTTTAACGGAAGCAAAAAAATGTGGCTGATCTACATACAAAATAGTGTGGTCTTTATCCAGCCCTTCCGCTACATAGGAGGTAGCATGTTCTATATACTTGTTACTATCTGTGTACGTATACACCACATGTCCTACTAGTAAGGATTCTATGCCTTTAATAGGTTCCTTTTTCCTGTTTGCATCGATCACGTCTGTAATTTTAAACACCTCCTCTCAATACAATGAATAATAAGTTATATTATACCATTATGTTTACTAGAAGTGACGCCAATTAAGTCATATTTTAGTACATTCATGGTATTCTGGGAGAGTCTTTAAAAAACATGGATTTGTGTGCCAGCAATATATGTTAAGGTGGGTGGGGGGTGAGCAACAAATCCACTGCAAAAAAACGTACACCAGAAGTTCAGCAAAAGGTTTAAATGCTTTATGTAAGGGGTATGGTAAGCAAGCGAAGTTCATAAACAAGAAAGCAGGTGCCTTATGCTAAAATTATCAAACGCTGCATTGCTCGAAGCCTATGAAAGCACAGAAGAAATACGTGTAGAACCAGAATTTATTCAACTACTTGAAGAAGAAATAAAACGTCGTGGTTTATAGATGCCATGGCGTTTTTGTTTAATATAGATAATCAAGAAGAAATTCGACGTGACACATATATTGATTCAATTAACTCCACAATCGCATCTCCCACTTCAATAGTAGTAGCTGTACCGCCTACATCAGGAGTCAGTGCAGCCGCATCGACCAAATAGCTTGCCGTCTCCACATATGGATACTCTTGACTCACTTCTTCAAACACTTGATTCCAGAAGACCATCAAGTAGTTCAATGCATTGGCTTTACTAATACTAGTCAACGTCTTCCCAAGATCTGAAGCCGTCTCACATGCATAGCGAATAATCCGCTCCGTCCCTTTACGAGAGAACACCCCCGTCTGCAACACCACTTCTTCCGGCTTACCTTTAACCAGCCAATCACCAGCACCCGCATATTCATCTTCACTATTATCCCGAATAAACAGCATATCAATTGTCTCTTTTGTCCCGTTCTCTATAGAACAAGGCGTACCGTTCAACAACTGAATCGGTCGGATATTGACATATTGATCGAACTGCTTCCGAATGATCAACAGTAAATCCCATAACGAAATATGATCAGTCACTCCAGGGAAACTAACCGCGCCTAAATAGATCACGTCAAACGTCGACAGCGCTCCATCCCGTCACTTGCCATCATCTGTCCATGCTCCAAGTAATACTCGCAGCCCCAGGGGAAGTAGGTGAATTCGAAGGTGAGTCGTCCGTCCAGTTCAGCTACGCGTTACATTACTTTGATGCCTTCGTCGATTACTTCTGGGTCGGTCCTGTCTCCGGCTATTACGGCTATTTTGAATGGTTTCATTTTGTCGCTCTTTTCTGTTTATTTGCATATTCTTTATCAGACTACCACTTGTAAATGCTACTTCACAGGGATATTCTCGGCTGCCCCCCACCACGCCATACCCAGCTGCCTAAGTCCTGCTGGATATGTCACACCTTCGACAAAGAAAAAAGTCACAATACTTCCGCGCGTTTTCATAATTCGTAGGACTAGACCCACTAAATAGAATGCCAAATGAAGTAAGGCGCTCACGAATAATATGGCGTTGGTAGCAGGATAGTATTGAATAACACCTTGATACTTTTCTTTTATACTACTCGCATTGTGTCATCTCTTTTGTGATTCATTTTCACTCAGTATAATCTAATGGCCTTAAAGAATATGTGAATTACCAAAAGGTATAATTTAACTACTCTCTATCAGGATTGATCCTCCCTAACTATTGTTTTATACTACTAGTATAATGAATTATTCTACTTAATTGAATTAATGGTTTATTAAATTAGTGAATATGCGTGAGGTGTAACAATGACATATTGGAATTTTTCTCCTATACCGAATATAGAAGAATCAAACTTTAATAAAATACTTGAACGGTTTTATAACCTTAAAATATCTGGTCTTATACGTGAAAATTTACAAAACTCTCTTGATGGAAGATTGTTGGAATCTAAAGAGCCAGTAAAAGTAATGATAAAAACAGGAATGATAAAGAGTAAGAACGTCCCTGGAATAAGTGAGGTAATTGATAGAATACATAGCTTGAAAGGACGAAATAGTTATACGACTGAAGCGATAAACCATATGGTGAAAATGGCGGAAGAGGAAGAAGTTCACTATATTTCTTTTGAAGATATCAACACCCGGGGGTTGTCTGGTGCTAAAAACGGTCAAAGTGATTCAACGAAAGATACATGGGCTATTTACGCATACAATAAAGGTGTCCATTCTGAAGAAGAGGACGCGGCTGTTGAAACATCTAGAGGTGGATCTCATGGTGTAGGTAAAATTGCTTCCAACGCTGCTTCAGATTTGAATGTAATGTATTTTGCCAACTGTGATGAATTTGGAGAACAGCATTTAGGCGGGACAGTACAGCTGATTGAACACGAGTATCAAGGTCAAAGTTATCGTTCAACAGGATACTTCGCGAAATTAGAGCACCTTGAAACAGGAAAGAATAAAACAAAGTTCTATCCGTTTCAGAATGATTTCAATGAAGTCTTTGAAAAGAAGACACGTGGTTTGAAAATTATAATTCCTTTCCTAAGAAAAGAATATAGTGATCCACGGGAGATTATTCGAAGCGTTTGTGATAGCTTTTTCGTATCTATCATACTCAATAAATTAGAAGTAGATGTAAACGGTAAATTGATTAACGCGTCTAATATAGAAGAATTTGTAAATAACTCTGAGTACTATACACAAAATATTGCAGATATGAAAGCGGAGTTTACGCCACTTTATGTTAATACATATTTAAAAGAAGAACCGAAAGAGATTAGTGTATCAGACGGTAAAGAAGATTATACATTCAATCTCTACTTTAGATATGACGAGGAAATCCCCAAAGGTCGTGTAGCAATAGTTAGAACGATTGGGATGAAGATTGAAGATAAAAAGGTTAAAAATAAAGCTAATCAGCCATTCAATGCTGTGTTAATAGGTGGAATGAAAGAAGATGCTTATTTAAAATCACTAGAGAACGAATCGCATACCGAGCTATCGGTTGATCATATGAAAGATCCTGATCTTCAAAGACGTGCGAAAAGATTTATAAACAATCTATCTAAAGAAATAACTATTATCCTGGATGAAGCTATTAGAGAACAGAATCCTACAGACGGAAAGATGGATACTAAAGATATTTTGTATGTATCTGAAATTCAATTAAAGAAAGAAGTATCTAAGGCGATGGGTGCAGTAGTTATTGATAAGAAGAAACCAGTTATTAAAGTACAAGATGATTCATTGCCACCAAATGAAAAGAATACAAATAAAGGTAAGAAAAAAAGAAAGACACCTAATTTGATCAAACAGGTCAAAAGAGATACTGCAGTGGGTGATGACGTGGATACTCCAGAAGAGAAATCGTTAAGTTTATATACAGTCCACCCAAACACTGTAGAGCGGGTGGTAGTAGGCGATAAGGAGATAGTGCGCTTTAATCTATCCAGTAATAAAGATGTGAAAAAAGCATCCAGCTGTAATGTAGGGATATCAATTATTGATGGTATGGGAAAAGAGTACAAAAATGCATTTCGATTAGATGAAAATTATAGCGAGGTTCATGATAAATTGGCGAATGCTAAATGCTCGTTGAAAAACAATAAAATTAATAAAGTGACAATCAATCAAGGTATAGCTGAATTAACGTTTAAATTAAAAAGTGACTATAACCGAGCATTGAAATTTGTTTATTACGTAGAGGTGTAAAATGATATACAAAAAAGATGCTAACTTTCCCTATCCAGTTCTAACGAATACATCCAATAGTTATGAGAGTGGCGGATTTACGTTAAATGTTGATCTAAAGGAAAATACCGATAACTATCGTTTTGACATAGAACTTGAAATAGAATCAGACTTTTTGAAGGAGTTGCTTTCTACCAGAAAAGCGAAGCTCTATCTCGTAGTTCAATCGAAAGACAATAAATTTTACGAAGTGGATCTAAATACAAAGTTCATAGATATACCTAAGACAAGAATATCTATAAACAATCGAACTTCACTTCAAATGAGTATTCAATCAAAAGAAGAGATTACGTTTGCATATAATAATGATATTAATAGTTTCTTTAAAGAATTTAGAGAAGAAATTGTAGTTTCACGATACGCCATCCTTGGATTTTCAAATACAGTCATTTTTGAAGGAAGCTCATCAAAACCGTTTGATTTGTTTGAAAGAAAAGTAAATCCAGCGCTATCATCTGCTATTAAAATAGAGCTGGGTAGTGAGACAATCATTATTCATTATCGAGATGCAGATTTACAGTTTGTCGGCTTGCCGATGAGTGGGAACTTTAATAATCCTTACATCTATATAGGGCTTCAGAAAGCGTTATCCCGCTTCATTAGTAATTATGGCGAAGATGGTCAGGTATATTTAGATGATATAGATCTACCAACTGATCAATTGGATGTAAAACTGTATAGACTTATGAAGGCGAAAATGGTTTTTGAATTAACAACTGAAACTATTGATGAAGCAATTTATAATATCTCCGACAAAGTCATTGAGAAGTATGCACTAGCTGTAAAGGGGTTGGCTACGAGTGGAGATTAGAATATTAGAAAAAGGATATAAAAAGAATCCAGAGTTTTATCAAGATTTTTTAGATAACAAGATCGCGGATAAGGATGAATATTTCTCTAATGAAACAGTGAATATACAATCTGCACCTGAATTTCCGTTTTACATCGCAAAAAAGAATGATGCACAACGAAAAGTATTATTTCTAGAAGCATTCAATACGGTTGAAGAATATTATCTGTCCAGCGATAGAGATTTACACTTGGATGAACAGTTTTGGCACTCCTTGTTAATTTTGAAAAAACGAGATTTCTTACTAGAAGAGTATCCAGAGATTAAAGAAAGCATAGAGAATTTTAATAATATAGTAGTGAAAGACTTTGACTGGGAGAACTATATTTATAAATCAGTACTAGCTGCTGAATACATTTCTGATATGGTGACGGATGAGACAGAGCGACAGCGTTATTATGAAATTATTATAGATAACTTAGATCTATATAATTATATGATAAAGTACGAAGTCTTCAGAAGTAAGCAATTCGTATTTAACATTTTAACAATTGTAGATGAGCTGGGAATTTCAAGTCTATTGAAGAAAAAGATTATAGGTCGTAGTGATTTGGCAACCGATACAAGAATTGGACGACAAGTTCTGTTTGAGTTTAACAAGAATTATCCTGTTGTGATGTCTCCAATGATGGAGAAAGATGAGTTGAAAGAATTATTTGTGGAGTACTTGGGGTATTATACAAGTGTTGAGCAACTAGAAGCTCTTGTTTGATAGTGGCGCTAGTATGTATTCCTTAAATTATTATTTGTCGTTGTAATACTAAGCAATGAAAAACAACCTGAATCCTTAGGAGTTAGGTTGTTTTGTTATGTATTCTGCTTTACACTTGCTGTTATAAATGTTGAGAAATCAGTATTTATTGTATTTGCATTATAACATTTGTGGTTTAAGGGCAATAGTTGATATAGAGACACTAGTTATTAATTGAAATATGACATGTGAAAAAACAATCATGCTTGAGAAACGTTGTTTCAACTTAAACCGATGACTAATTACAAAGGAGCTATCATAAATGAAGCAAACTTTAAACGCTAAGGAAATGCCTTTATATAAAGTGTTTTCTGATGATTATTTATTTACAATTCCAGCAGTTCAGCGTCCTTATTCATGGACAACAGAGGAAGCGGGAGATTTACTAAATGACTTGGTTGATTATATCAATCGAAATAATATTACAGAGGATAATATTGATACAATTAACGAACCCTATTTCCTTGGTAGTCTAGTGCTGGTTAATACCTATAAAAATAAATATGAAGTTTTGGACGGACAACAACGATTGACCACTCTGACCATATTGTTAGCTACTTTAAGAGACTATTTGTCCAATGATTACGGAAAGTTTATTAAGGTAATGATTAGACAAGAAGGTAATAAATTAATCCAAACTAAAGATGAAAATCGTATAGAGTTACGAAAGCGTGATCAGGATTTTTTTCAACAGTATATTCAAACTGATAAAGGGACATTGCAACTCAATAAATCTCTTGTTGGTAAAACGGATAGTCAGAATATAATCCGTGACAACGCATTATACTTTACTGATCAAATTAATATGCTTGATCCAAATATAGTGCGTGCCCTTCCGGGTGTAATAGCATCTTTATGTTATATGGTTATAGTTTCAACATATAACTTTGATTCAGCATTTCGAATTTTTACTGTGCTGAACGACCGAGGACTGGATTTACTCGAGAGTGATATATTTAAAGCTAGGGCAATAGGCGACGTACCTCAGAGTGAACAAGAAGAGTATACGAAAAAGTGGGAAGAAGTTGAGGTAGCCTTAGGCCGTGATCGGTTTAATAAACTCTTTGATCACATCCGGATGATTATACAAAAACGAAAAGGAAGTTCGAATTTAAAAGATGAATTCGAAAAGATATTTGAAACAATGGACGGTAAGCACTTTATTAACGATGTTTTACTACCGTATAGTGAAATATACATAAATCTGATAGACTTTCACACGCAATATAGAGGGAATCCAGAAATGATAAAACTCTTGAGTTTAATGAATCGAATAGAGAATTCTGATTGGATACCACCTGCGATGTTTTATATACACAAAGACAATACTCATACACAACAGTTTTTAGAACGTCTCGAAGCCCTAGCAGCTACAGCAATGATTTTGAGAAGAAACTTTAACTGGAGGATGTCTAAGTACGCAGCAATTCTTAAAGAGATAGATAGCGGATTAAATGTATTTAGTAATAATTCAAGTTTAGCAATTCCGTTAGAAGATCGCCGAAACATTATTGAACTGCTAAATGGAGATGTATATCTAGAATTAAAAGATTCTGTTAGAAGATATATATTATTACGATTGGATTCACTGCTGTCTTCTGGGCAACCTTTTTACGATCAAAAAATTATAACAGTTGAGCATATTTTGCCGCAAAATCCAGAGCGAAATAGTACATGGTCTACAAGCTTTTCTAACCCGGAAAAGTATGTGCATAAATTAGGTAACCTTGTCCTATTGACTAGAAGAAAAAATGCACAAGCAAGTAACTTTGAGTTTCCTAGAAAGAAAAGCTCGTACTTTCAGTCATCTAAAGGTGTCTCTACCTTTGCGATTACTTCTCAAGTAATTCAAGAGGATGAATGGACACCAAGTATTATCGAGAAAAGACAACAGAAACTAATCAATCTTTTAGTTAAAACATGGAATTTAAAATAATCATAAAAAATGCACCCTAATAATTTGAGAGAAACTCTCTTTATTGGGGTGCACTTTTATTTACTAGAGTTAGTGATTATTTTAACAAATCACATAGAATTGCTTTCTTATAAGTCCGAGCTTTGTCTCTCAAAATACCAATGCAACCGATACTCACAAATCTCCCGTACCCAGCCAAACAAAACATCCTCATGCAACTCTTCAATTTCTATCTCCGTACCAAAAACATCACCATCAAACACAAACAATCCTTTCGAAGATCCATTCCACTTCGTCATCGGCATAGTAGCAATCAACCTAGCCACTTTACCTTCATCATACTCCCGAAGTGACCGACCTTGTCTATCTGATAGATCCGCATCACGACGATATGGTTTCTCCATTAAATACGCATGGAAGAAGGGGGCAACTACATTTGGTGTTACAGGTTGATACCAGTCAGATGCGCCTCGCGTCAGCATGTACTTCAGTAGAATCATCTTATAGCTTTTGTTCATTAAGGTTTTATTGATTTCGATGAGTAGATCTCTGTATTGCGTGAGTACTTCTTTCTCCAAGTCATTCAGCTCATCCGCATACTCCAAAAGAATCGGATACGTTTTGAATATCTGCTGAATAGCCTTCGCATCTTCATTCGCTTTCAAATGATATTCGAGATAAGTCGGGCGGTGTCCTAGTTCTGCTTTTAACTCGAAATACGCATTAATGAGTCGCTGTTGGATCGGTTCGTTTTGTTTCATTGCTTCGAGTAAGTCAATGATAGCTGTTTCGAAATGGAACTCGAAATAGCCTGATTCGGTAAACGTTTCGCTGCTAATCTTTGTAGGTAATTCCTTGTTCTCGTTAAACACTTCGAACTTCTTCCGTGCGTTGCGATAGTTTCCGATTAAGTCGATGATTACGCAATGGGATTTGCCGGCGGCTAAACGTAAGCCGCGTCCGATTTGCTGGGTGAAGACAGTTAGTGATTCGGTAGGGCGAGCGAATAGGAGTGTGTCTACGCTCGGGATATCGACGCCTTCGTTGAATAGATCGACGGTGAAGATGATGTCGAGTTGGCCTGTTTCCAGCAAGTTGCGTGCGGTGGTGCGTGTTTGTCTGTCCGTGCTGCCGTGCAAGGCAAGTGTGCGGTAGCCGGCTTTTGTGAAATAGTCGTTTAAGTAGATAGCTTGTTTAATGGAAGAACAGAAACCAATCGTGCGGGTCTTTTTGTGTTCGTTCCATGCGTTAAGTACCGCTTCTGCATAACTGTCTCGTACTTGCAGGCGTAGTAGCTCTTCTTCATCGTAGCGATTATTGCGCCACTTCAGTTGGCTATAATCCGTCTCGTCCAGTACGCCGTAGTAGACGAAAGGGGAGAGCCAGTTTTGCCGGATGGCGTCTAGGAAGTGAATCGAGATCGCTTCGTTGCCATCGCATAGGCTGTAGACGTCTTTGTTGTCGAGTCGGTCGGGTGTAGCGGTTAGACCGAGTAGGAATTCGGGTTTGAAGTAGTCCAGTACTCGTTCGTATGTAGTGGCGGCCGCATGATGGAATTCGTCCACGACTATCAAGTCGAACGCAGTTGGCGAGAATTGGTGCAAGTGGTACTGTCTCGCGAGCGTTTGAATCGATGCGAAGACGAATTCCGTGTCTGCTTGTCTTTGCTGGCCGTTGTAAATTCCACTTGTACGATTCGGAAAGACGCGTGCGAATGAAGCTTGTGCTTGTGTGAGTAATTCTTCACGGTGAGCGATAAAGAGTACACGTTTGTATGATACTGAAAAGAAAGCAGCTATATACGTTTTCCCAAGTCCTGTTGCAAGAACGACAAGTGCTTTTTCGTAGCCCGCTTCAACCGTTTGATGTAGCGCAGTGAGAGCCAGCTGTTGTGCAGGTCGTGGATCTAATACCGATGATTGATAGGGTGCTGTAGGATCGACGGTACTACTTTCTTCTTGTTCAGTTGCACCGAATGTCATTTCAATTTCTGTCTTAGGTTCCCACACTGCACTAAATGGTAGTTTCCGATTTGTTTCATCGTATCGTTTTCTATACAACTCAATTTGTTCGCTGTTGATGGGTACCGTGTTCGCACATAAGAACATCTTCATAAATTCATCCGCAGACGTTTCGAAAATTTCTTCGTCTACTGTCGATGGTGCGTAGAGGTTCCATTCGATTCCTTTCGTCAAAGCGGAACGCGATAAGTTAGACGAACCTATAATGACGGTGGAGCTGTTTTGTGATTTGAATAGATACGCTTTTGGATGAAAGGATGTACCTCCACTTTCGATCATGCGAAGTTCGGCAGTGGGTAATCCTTCATGTAATAATTGCAGGGCTTCGGGTTGTGTAATCGATAAATAATCACCCGTCAGTATTTTGATATCAGCGCCACGCATAGAGGCGTTACGTAAGGCGGGAAGTACTTCATTCACTCCAGATTTCATCATGAACGCTGTCATCCAGTAGATCGTATCCGCTTCTGCAGTTAGCCGCTTTAAGTCATCTAGCAAGTTTTTCGTCAGTAGGCGCAGCTTAGTCATCCGCCACTTCCACCAAATAAATTCTCTCATTAAATCCGCCGCGTGCTTCAGCTTTCTCTGCGCGTACAGCTTCTAGTTCCTCCACTGTTACACCATGATAAGCAGCTGCCGCATGAATGAGTTCCAGTAAGTCGGATAGTTCTTCGACAGCATCTTCCGCGTTAGTTGCTTCTTCGTACTCTGCTAGTTCCTCGTGCATCTTATTATTGATTTCAGCTATGTATTGTGAATCGTTCAATGTATGCGTTACGCACGTTTTTCCGTCCGCCTCGATGATCTTTGGGATGAGGTCGCGTACGAGTTTGTTATAGATAGGCATATGTTGTCTCTCCTTCAATTCCGTAATTTGCTTTATTCTACCATAATTCGCTATTTTCTGTGACAATATAAAGGGTTTCATTATCCAATTATCAGAAAATAGCATATAATTATTATAACACTTATAATTTAAATAGACTTATAGCCTAAACAGTTTAAAAGTAATTGACTACTATAGGTAAATAGTAAATAATAAATAGTAAGCACTTACGTTTGTGTAACGTTAGTTGTGAGTACTTAGAATCATTATAAAATATGAATATTCCTATCTTATAGATCGAGGAGGTGGAGCGGATGTTTTCGACACCAGACTACAATGAATACATACAATTAATCGGTTCCTTTTCATCAAAAACGATACTAGTATCTGTTTTGGTGATAGCGTTCGCTTCCTATACCACACTCGTATTATATGAACGTATGCTAAAACCTAGCTTTTTTAAACGGGAAGTATGGCTCTTATTGGCTTCACTGACATTATCGTTTGGGATTTGGGCGACCCATTTTCTAACAATGGATTCCCTATTGTTGCCGGTTGAAATGCATGTGCATTACGGTTGGGCTTTCATTTGTATAGTGCCGATCTTCTTTGCGACGTTACTCGCGTTCCAGCTTGTACGAAGCCCGATGAAAGCTTGTTGGCGCCATGCCGTAGGAGCTGCATTGATTGCGCAAGGTATGAGTGCTATGCAATATTTAGGCATGAAAGCGATGATGGTGGATGCTTTAATCGTTTATGATTGGAAACTGCTCATTGCGGGGAACTTGATTGGTGGATTATTGGTCTATCTGGCGCTACGGGAAATTAGCAACCCGAGAGGTATTTCGCTATCGATAGCATTTGTCATGTTTTTTCTAACGGTTGGAACACTTTCCCTGCATTATCTAGGCATATTCGGTACTAACTATTATATAGAAGAAGGACAAGCGTTACGTGAGTCCGTTATGCATATGGAGATCATGAATGCGTTGATCGGTGTTGGGGTTGGGCTGTTACTTCTTGGGATGTTATTGACATCCTATATTGATCGCTATGTCGATTATTGGCTGAAGTATTTCGATGTTTTGACGAAATTACCGAATCGACGAAATTGGGAGCGTTGTTTGACGGATGACGCCGCAACAGGAGACGTCGCGATTTGGAATTTCCCGGATTTGCCGCGTATCAATCAATTATACGGCTACACAGAAGGAGATATTATTTTGCAGCAAATCGGTGAGTTGCTTGCAAAGTGGAAACCTTCTTACGCACAGTTGTATCGTGTCAGCGGAAATCGGTATCTATTTTGTGTAGATCAGACAGGACGAACTGCGGACTTTTATAAAAATCTTGTGATCATGCAGCGTGAAATTGATCAACTACTGCCGATTAAGAACCAAGAGATGCGCTATACATGTGGTTTAGCTAAGGCGAATCAAAATAAGTCGGTGAAGACGCTATTTAAAGAAGCGTTGATGGTTGTCGAACAAGCGGCCGCGTCACATGAGTGGGGATTGTTGACGTTCGACCCCGTTATCCACGGAAAGTCATATGAGCAAGATGTCTTGCGTGATATTTCCGAGGCGTTGGATAAAAGACATATCTATCTTGTCTACCAACCAAAAGTAAAAGGGGCTGCGCATGAGTTCGTTGGTGTGGAAGCATTGCTTCGCTGGACGCATCCAGAACTTGGTGCGATCCCGCCCATGACGTTTATTCCAATATTGGAGCGAGAAGGAAGAATGGGTGAAGTGACGGACTGGATTATTCGCGAAGTGTGCAGACAAATTCATAATTGGGATTCGCAAGGTATTCACGTGCCGCAAGTAGCGATTAATATCCCTGGTGAATACGTGACAGAACCGCGTTTACTCGACCTATTATGGAAAGAAATTAATGCATATCGATTCGATCCTAGCCGTATTGAACTGGAGATAACGGAAACGAGTACGGCGAAGTCCATCACCCAGGCTATTGCTGCGATGAAACGATTCAGGCGCTATGGATTCTCGATCGCACTCGATGATTTTGGAACAGGCGTGTCTTCTTTGTCCTTTTTACAGCAGATGCCGATTACGACATTGAAAATCGATAAGTCCTTTACGGATGGAGTACCAGCGCCAGCAAAGAAGAGTGCCGTGCTGAACGCCATAATAGCAATCGGGTGCTCGATGGATCTGACCATAGTCGTCGAAGGGGTAGAGAGACTAGAACAAGTGGAATTCCTGCTTGATTTGAAATCGGATTTAACTTTCCAAGGGTACTATTTCTCGAAGCCGTTGACCGTTCCGCAGTTCGAAAACTGGTTGGCGAATTCGAGTAAGCTGGGGTTCGTACACCCCTAACCCCATTTCATTAGTAGATTTATTTATATTGCCATAGATTGATAGTCAATTGGTGTGGTATACTAGTTCTATTGCACCAATGAATTGTATATTCTATGAATACATACATTAGTAATAGACCATATCGTCTGAGAGGGTGGAAGGATTTGTCCAATGATTCAGGTATTTTATTGGAAAGCGGAACAAATGAGCTGGAGATCGTCGGATTTGAGATGCAAGGTAATCGTTATGGCATTAACGTGATCAAGGTAAAGGAAATTATCATGCCATTGAAAATCACACCGATTCCTCATGCGCATTTTGCAGTGGAAGGAATTATTCAGTTGCGCGGGGAAGTATTGCCGGTCGTTAGTATGGAGAAAATCTTAGGAATGGCACCTTCAAGCCACCCAGAAGATGCCAAGTATATCGTCGCTGCTTTCAATAAACAAACGGTCGTCTTCCGCGTACATAACGTAACGCAGATCCACCGCATTTCTTGGAATCAAATCGAGAAACCTTCTGGCATTTATGCAGCAGAAAACTCTCAAGTGATTGGTGTCATCAAGCTCGATGGCGACATGTTGCTGTTGCTTGATTTTGAAAAGATCATTATGGATATTAATCCGGATGCAGGGATTAACGTGGAGCAAGTGAAGAAACTTGGGAAGCGTGAGCGTTCAGATAAACGCATTTTGATTGCGGAAGACTCGCCGTTATTGCGTAAGTTACTGTATGACACGCTCAGTGAAGCCGGCTACGCGAATCTCGACTTTTATGAAAACGGGAAAGATGCGTTTGATTATTTGGAGACGCTAGTGGCGGATGGTATCGATGTGAAGAAGGACATTCAGTTGGTTATCACAGATATCGAGATGCCACAAATGGACGGACATCATTTCACTAAACGTATTCGTGAGACGCCAAAACTCACCGAGCTACCGGTTATCATCTTCTCTTCACTCATCACAGATGACTTGAAACATAAAGGCGACAGTGTTGGAGCAGACGATCAAGTGAGTAAGCCAGAAATTGCAGAGTTGGTATTGAAGATTGACAAGTATATATTGTGAAAACAGACTTCCGCGAAAATGCGGGGGTTTTTTTTATGTAAACCACGAGCCACTTTCCGTTTTAAAGGAAAGTGGCTCGTTGGTCGTTCTATAGAATGACTGAAGTAAATTTACTAGATTATTTATTGTCGGTGGAACCAAAATCTTCGCGTACTTCGGTTACATCTTCTGGAGATATCTTTTTTCTAATATCGTAATATTTGTCCGCTCCGATTCCGCCTTCACCAATCATTTTGGAAATTTCCTTCGTCCGCATTTCATTCTTTTTAATAATTTCTTTTCTGTCGTCTTTAGCCATTTGCAATTCCTCCTTATAATAAAAAACTAGTTTGCTTTTCAAAAAAGAGAATCTGACTCCACTTCTATTTTACCATAGTAGAGTAGACGATTGCGAATTATCACATATATATCAAACCTTATTGTAAAATAGCAAATTACCTATATGTAATCTTTGGAAGTAATGGTATATTTATTGGAAGTAATTATACAATTCTTTTGGAATTAAAGTGACAGGAGGCATACATTAAATGAGAAGATTATTCGTGTTGCTGATCATTGCAGGCATGTTGGTAGGGTGTGGCGAGAAGCAATTGTCTTATTCGGAAGTGCCAATCGACAAAGTGAATGCAGATGTGAAAAGCTTTATTGATTTAATAGACACTGCTGATGATCCTGAGGGAAATGGGGTTTATATGTTCAATGAAACGGAATTAATACGATACTTGTATCTAAATCAAGATTTCCTGGATAGTGGAAAAGGATTTGGTGATATGGAAATTAGAACGGATGAAGATTCATTCCAGATTTACTTGCAGGAGAATGATGAACCAACAAATGACGAATATAAATTATATAAGATTACATTGGATCGGACGTATGAATATATGCGAGTTTTTAAAGATGATGAGGAAACGCATGTTCAGTTAATTGGAGTAGGAAAATAGAAGAGATGATAGTGGCAGAAAATCTGTCACTGAGTACTTTTAAGAGAAATCATACGGAACGCATGTAGAGGAGAGAGGGTATGAAGCTAGTAGGGTGTATTTTGGTGGCGGGTGTTTTAGGCATTTTGGCGTTTATCGGTCCTATAGGTTGGTATGCGTTAACTGCCATCATTGTTGGAGTGATTTTTAGATCGTTTTGGTTGTTGAAGGAAATACATCAACATATCGTTCCAGTCGATCCGTACGATGGAGTGAAGGATGCATACGAAAGATATATTCTTGAGCGAGAGGAACGGGAGAAGCAGGAGCAAAATGGTTGAGACTTGAGCGTCAATTGACTGTCCTGACGATTCACTACTAGAGGTGTGTTATGTGAAAGCTGAACTGCTTCTGAAACGGGCCAACTAAACGAGTAGAAGGAGGTAAATATCATAAAGCGTTTCATTGTTATGTTAATAATGACCAATTTTTTACTATTATCTGCGTGTAGCGAAGAGAATCAAGCAAATTATTCCCCATCACCGGAAGCTGCTTTAGAGGAACTGATTCAAAGCGAAGAAATAAAAGGAAGTATTGACTTGATCACTACAACGGACGAAATAGAAATTTTAGTGGTCGAACAGGATAAAAACAAGTACTTTGTAGGTGAATGGTTAGAAGATAAAAAAGGCTACACTGCCAATAGAATATCAGCCAATGTCACTATGGAATTAGGAGGAAGTTGGGAGTTAAAAACAAACTCCAAACATACATACACGATCTATTTTGAAAAGAAGCAAGAGGATCACAACTTTTATCCTTTATCGAATGAGGATTATTATATCTCGCTTGTAGAAGGTCATCAGGTCACAAAGGAAGACGCTATTACTACGAATGCAATACAAGATATTAGGGCAGTAAAAGATTAATCCCGTGAGAGTGAAAGGTTTGCCCGAATATTAATAATCGTTTTTCTGGTGGAGTTGTTGAATGAGCACTGTGCCAGGAATGGGCCAGTTTTTGAAACAGAAAGGAATGAATATATGTTTAAAAGAGCACTAACGTATTGTTTAATTTTCATCGTGTTTCTAACGGCTTTACAGTGGTTATTCCGACCAGAAATTCGTTGGGGTGAAAATGTTGGACTTACTGTCATTGCATTTTTTGTTTTTATTTTTGTGGAATGGATAACCAAATCCAATAAGAAAGCTAAGAGTTAAATGTCTTGCTCCCTTCACAATTGGGTGCAATTGCTTCACAAGTAATCGCGCCAATATCGCAATCGGGCCAATTTGTAGAATTTGTAAGCAGAAAAAATAAATTAAAGGTGAGTTATAGTAAGGAGGAATTCACTATAAAAAAATTGAAAACATTCTTCATATGTACGTCTATCGTATTAATCATTTTGCTCTCCATTACTTTTTTTGAATATATTTTTCTGAGATTACTTGGATTACAGTATGATTCAATAGGTGCTTTACTATTTTTCTTTGTTTTATATCTTTTCTTTGAAATACCTCTTTCACTTATTACAAATGCAATCCCGAAGGCTTTGAAATCTGTGGGGATTATCAAGTCAAGTAAAGGATGGCTGGTTTTCATTCTAAATATAAGTCTTACATTTACATTAATCGGGCTACTTGATCATTTTATGGAGAATATTGAGATTTCTATACAGGGTGTATTTATATTCGCATTAATCTCTGGGTTTTTAAGTTGGAAATTAAGCGAAAATGATGTCAAACCACCTGATGTTGAAAGTAAAGAGTTCAAGGAATTAGAAGATAAATTTAATACTTAAACTACTTTAGTTTCCACAAACGGGGCGTTTGTTTTATAAGCAAATGCTCAAATACCGCAATAGGGCCAGATTGTTTAAGAAGAAAAAGGGTGTGGGTTATTTGCTGATTTTAGTACGTTTAGTTTTCGCAGCCTTAGCTGCGTTATTTGCGGGATATGGAATTAGCACCCAAGACTTTAGGCTATCTCCATATATGATACTGTTTTTAGGTTTAGCGCTATTGGTTATGGGGTTAGAGGAGTTTCAAAAAGAGCGAAAAGTGTCTGGCTCTTTTTGTATTGTTGTTTTTTTATTTTCGTTATATGTTTCAATCGAGGGGGTTATATTGAAGTAGCGGGTGCAGTTGTTAAACAATTGGGGGCAATTCTATAACAAGGAAATGCGCTTAATCTACATAAGGGCGAATATTGTAAGAAGAAAAGTATATGAGGCTGAGCAGTTAATTCTGGTCGTTAAAATGCTGCTTCACAACAATATCTATCAAACGGCTATCGTGTTATTGCAATAACAGAAAAAGACAGAGAATTATTCTTATAGTTTTGTGAAATAAGTAACTTTTAGGAGGTATGCGTTCTGAGTCCGAGTAGTGTAATCCTTTTCATGATTTTAGTTGCACCTATACTATTGTTGCTCATTGTGGCACTTTTTTGGAAAAAGGCTCGGACTATCCTGTTAGTTCTAGCGATTGTTGTGGCATCGATCGAAACTTTTTATGTGATGTACAAACAAGAGTCATCGCTTCAAGAGTGGTATGAGCATGAGGACATTGTAAATGCCTACTTAGAGAAAACGTATCCTGAAGACGATTGGGTAAGTAGACATGCTACTAGATCTGCTTTTTCTCGGGCAGGTGTTGAAGTAATATTCATAGACGAACTCGAAGTCGTTTATATGTATATAGTTGAAGATGGTGATGTGAATCTCGTTGGCTATTCCTCGGAAGAAGGATATGAAAATCCGAAAAGAAGCGAATAAGAGATTGCTTATGGATTTAATTCAAAAAGAGTACAGAAAAAGTAAAGTGTTCTTTTTCTTGAAGTCTTTTATTAGCATAATTGCAATTTACTTTGCCTTTCGAGTTATCTTTGTTTCTGTATCAGGATTAATATTTGAAAGTCCCTTACCAAAAAATATGTATATATTCCTTTTCAGTATGCTCTTTTTCTTAGGATTATCAAATGTTGTTCAGCTAGTTGAAATGTTCCTTAATAAGAAAATAGAACACTATATTAAGTAATTGGGGAAAGATCAATGAGAAATGTTAAGGGGATGGGGGTATGTTAAAAAAGGTTGTTAAGTATTGGCTAACCACTTGTTTAGTATTCTTGGTACTTGTAACCATTATGCAATGGTTATTCGATCCAGAGATAACATGGATCCGGAATATTAAAGTTGCTGTTATTTCATATTCATTTCTTATAGCTATCGATTTGATGATCAAATTATCAACAAAAGTCAAAAAAATATGTCTGGCTGTTAAATGTTTTGGGGCTTTAACTGAACCACTGTTGCACACCAAACGGGCCAGTTTGTTAAATAATTTGTTGTAGGCATAATTAAATTTCAATTGAATTTTGCTATATTACGAAATAAATAAGGGGGAGAATTATATGTTTCCTACACTAGAAACAGATAGGCTGATATTAAGAGAATTAACAAATGAAGACGCAGAAGGCATTTTTTCTTGTTTTTCTAACGAGGACGTAACACGTTTTTACGGACAAGAAACGTTCAAAAGTGTAGTAGAGGCAGAAAAAATCATAGATATATTCTCAAAAAACTATAGAGAAAAAAGTGGCATACGATGGGGGATTGAGCGAAAGGAAACCAAAGGTATAATTGGAACTATTGGTTTTAATGCTTGGTTGCCCAAACATAAACGAGCTGAAATTGGTTACGAAATTCACCCGCAACAATGGAGAAAGGGATATACCTCAGAGGCAGTTTCCCAAGTCATTTCCTATGGCTTCGATGTTATGGGTTTAACTCGTATAGGTGCAGTCGTATTTATTGAAAATGAAGCCTCGAATAAGTTATTAGGAAAAGTAGGTTTTCAACAAGAGGGAGTATTAAGAAATTATATGTACCAAGATGGAAAGCCGTATGATACATACGTATATTCCCTCCTTAGAGAATAGGCTTTCACAATCGGGTGCGTTAACTGTACAACCATTTCGCAAAAAAACAGTAATTAAGATTGTTTGAAGGATTGGAGGGTTAACCATTTTCATTGTAGTTATTATCATTTTATTGCTTGTTATGTCCTTATTGTTCAGTGGAAAAGCTCTGTATAATAAATGGGTGGAAATATTGGTAACATTCTATTATCTTATTATTACTTTCGTATTCATCTATGGTTATCATCGTATTCACAAGAAATACAATATGTATGACGGACCTGTTGTACCAGAGGGCTGGGACGTGAATAGGGATTGGGCATACGGGTTTAGTTTTGCTTTTATCATTCCAATTGCGATTCTTGTTTTATACGCAATTATTCAAAAAATAAAGCCGATGGAAAAAGATCGTGGGACTTATTTTATAAAAGCCATATCGCTTAGTGTAATAGTATTGTTTATTTTATTTAGTATTTTTAATCTTGCATATGGTTTGAGTCCTTGAGTTAGTTTATTAGCCATGGTTAATTTAACGGATGCATTTCTTGCATAAGATTTGTGCTTCAAACGCGGGCGTTAAAAGAACAGCTATAGTGCACCAATCGGGCCACTATATGAGTTCTGAGACTACGGAGTGTTTAATTTGAATAAAAATCAATGGAAAATCATCTTTGGCATTTACATCGTATTGGTAATAAATTTCGTAGTGGTTAAGTTTAACGGAAATATATACAACACTATCAATACTGTGCAAATGAATATTATGAGAAGGGCCGAGGGTGGATCGAATTATAATTTCATACCATTCCAGACAGTTAGCATTTACCTAGCAGATTTAAGTTTCGGTGTCGCACTTGTAAATATCGTAGGTAATATCATTCCTTTTATTCCAATGGGATTTTTAATTCCATTGGCTTTCCGCTCTCAGAGAAGAATGATAAAAAACCATGTTCACATGCTTCCTGCTGATCGTAAGCATAGAAAGCATTCAGTTCTTTGCATATTTAGGATCTTTTGATGTGGATGATATTATTTTAAATATGATTAGTTGTTTCATAGGATTTTTGTTTTTAGTGCATACAGCAGAATTTATAAAAAGTATAAATCTGCGTAACTTGAGTATAGGGAGAAAAATTGATTTAAGTAATCGGGGGCTATTCGTGCATAAGGGCTTCACAACAAACTGGACAAGTTACAAAATACTAGCACTAAGGAGAGTTATTAATTGGAGAGAAATATCCTTGCAATTTCTAGTGGAGGCTTTTCCAAAGAAGATGAAGCTTATATAGACGAATACTTACTAAAAATTATTATAAAACAAAAACCATTAAAGATTGCATTTGTTGCAACGGCAAGTAATGATGCACCTGATTATATTAATAAGTTTTATGGTGCTTTCAAAACAGAACACGCAAGCCATATTACAATAAAAGACTTTGAGAATTCAAATATCCAAGAAACTGTAAATTCCTTAGATGTTGTATATGTAGGCGGTGGTAATACTCAATACATGCTAGAAACTTGGCAAAGAACACACTTCGATATGGTATTAATAGAAGCATATCAAAATGGTGTGATCTTGGCTGGAATAAGTGCAGGAGCGATGTGTTGGTTCGAAACTTGTTATAGTGAGAAAAATGATGAAGAGTACGAAGAATTTAAAGGTTTGGGAATTTTAAAAGGTAGTCTTTTTCCGCATTATAATGACGAAAAACGTCGTAAAGCATTCGATAACTGGGTAATTACTCAACCCAAAAGTAATATATATACGCTAGAAGACAATGAAAGCTTACATTTTCGTGATGAAGAATTAATTGCAAAAATTGTAGTGTGAGTTGTTCTATTACTCCGTTATCCGGGGGAGTTCTGGAATAAGGATTTGCACCCGTTGAACAATAGGACCATATTATTAGAATCAATTTAGGGGTAGGAGGAGACACAATGAACAAATATCATCGGTCTAGCTTACTGTTAATTATTATTGTATCTATAACGATAATTTTATCTACGTATTGGTTAGATGTAGAGATTGGATATGGAATTATACTTTTGTTCTTAGCTGTTGGATATACTATTTATCTAAATTTTAAAGCACTTAGAAATGAACAAAAGAAAGATAAGCAGCTTCAATAAACGGGGGGCAATTCCGGAACAAGGATTTGCATCCGTTAAATAATAGAGCCAGGTTGTTTAGAGGTTGATAAAAATTTTAGCTATATAACTGATTAGCAATCAGAGTGATGATTTTGATTATTAATATAGACGGATATCACCATCAAATTTTAGTTTCTGGGAAGAAATGCACAAAACGACAATTGGTAGATAAATATAGACATACAAAAGAATTATCGGATGAAATTAGGGATCTTCCTAAATTATTTTGTATGCTTCATAATTTTGACGAAATCCCTTATGACTTTAACATGAAGGTCGATTTTGTTATAGATACTGACACAGATAGAATTTATTCACCATCTTATTAAATTAAAGAACGCTTTAGCTGAATAAAAGTTATGGCAGAATGGAGCCGGAGATAATTTTTGGGGTGTAGAAAATGAATTCTGAAGTAACTTTAGACCGTAGTTTTAGTATTGGTGATGCGTTGATTCAAATAATTCCGATCGTATTTATCATACTAATTATAGTTGTCATAGTATTGATTGTACGTTCTAGCAAAGAAAGAAGAAATCAACTTGATAGAATTGAAAAGAAAATTGATGAACTCATAAAATAATCTTAATTTGCATTAATCGGGGGGCAATAAGTGCATAAGGTTTGTGCTTCAATCGGGCTAGAGATTGTAGTATCGCCTTGTCGAAATTACAGAGATTAACAGAGGAATTTCAAAAGTGTATCTGACAAAAACTTCTGGGGGAAAAAGAAAATGGACATTGATCAAAAACTTTATCATGCAGCAATTGATTTAATAAAAAATAGATATCCTACTGGTTGGGGTGGGGCAGCTGCGATGTATACAGAAAATGGCCAACTCCTAACCAGTGTATCGCCAAATGTTATCAATGCTTCAACTGAATTATGTATTGAAACGGGTGCAATTCTTGAAGCACATAAACTAAATAAAAAAGTAACACATTCTCTGTGTGTAGTACGGGATGACGAGAATTCTAAGTTTAAAGTTTTAACGCCCTGTGGAGTCTGTCAAGAAAGACTGTATTATTGGGGATCTGATGTTAAGGCGGCAGTTACTTCAGATGATAAGAATTTAACTTTTAAAACCCTAGAGGAAATACAACCCTATCATTGGACAAAGGCTTATGATCAGGAAGATCTATATGCTGAATAAATTCAGCTAACGGGCCGTTTAGAGGCGAAAGGGGAGGATGTTTTGTTAAACATTTTCTTAGGATTAATAACTTTCATATCCATTATCTCTCTTTTACTCGGAATAAAAAGAAAATCCAGATTAACTATATTTTTTGGTGCTATCGCTTTTATTGCTCCTTTACTTTATTTGGGCTTCAGAAATTGGATAATCTTGTTGCCATTAGTTCCCGCAATATCATTTGTGGTCTCAGATTTAGTAATTAAAAAAAGGGATTCTGCACAAGGGTAGTGGGCATGGCTTTAGATATTCCATTCCGTAAACGGTGGCGATTCTTGAAGAAGGATTGCACCCATTTCAGTAATAGGGCCAGTTGAATTAAGAGGAGTGATCTGTTGTTAAGAATTATACAGTTTATATTTGTTGCAGTTGGCATCTTCTTTGCAGCATATGGACTTATTACAGAAGATTTTCAATTTCAAAGTTATATGATGTTGTCCTTAGGTCTAATGTTTTTAGTAATGAGTATTCAAGAGTTTAAAGAAGGTCGAAAAGTTTATGGTTGGATATTTCTGCCAACTTCTCTATTTGCTTTGTTTGTCACAGTTCAAGGCTTCTTATTAAGCTAATGGACGCGATTGTTGAGTAAAGAAAATAAAAAATACAAAAGATACGAGATTATTCTTGTCCTTTTCATTTAGTGTTTTTTTTCGTTAACTTGCTGAGTGTAGCTTTTGCTTATTATTTGGCGACGGAAAAACAGGGAAATAAAAGAACCATTGCTCAAAATGTCAATGGTTCATTTATTTTAGTTGTTAATTAATTATTATTTATTATTTAATATTATCTACATACTCTTTTGCTTCAACTAGTCCTAGGCCAGTTTTTTCTCTAACATGTTTTATTATTTTAGTATTACTCGTGTTAGATTTAATCATGTTTTGAACTTCTAAAGTAAGTTCAGGGTTGATAGTTGAGAATTTTGTTTGACTTAATTTTTTATTTTTACTTAGAAGAACACTTATAACAATAACTGCACACAGCGTTATTATGAGTAAAGATAATTGTGTAGTCATATCTCTTTGAACTCTCCTTTTCTATTATCTATTTTTATAGATTACATGAAGTTTTCACATTTGTGAATCCTGTTAACTCTGCAACTAGAGCACTTAAAATAGCTGCCTTTTCTTTAGCGGTTGTTGCTCCTACTAATAATTTAGCTGTTTCTACTGCTCCACCTAATTGTTTAACATATTTTTTAATTTTAGTTAATTTAGCAATAGGAATAGCGTTCATTACGAGTAATTCAGCAACAGCTAAACTACAACCCCACCACCCGTATGGCTGCATAATCATAGGTGCTACTTCTCCCATATTTGGGTTGTAAACATTAGACGTGATACCTTTGTCGGTAAAATATTGATTAATTGCCTCAGAATCTCCTGATTCTAGCAATTCATCAGGAATTTCTTCTATAGCTTTTAATGTTTTAATTGCTTGATCTAGTTCTTCCTGTGTGAAATCATTATCACCTTCTTGAGCGTTTGTTATGCTAGGTGTGAATGTAAATAGCATTAAAGTAACTGTCATGAGCCAAACAAAAGGTTTAACTACATTGTTTTTTGATGTAATGGACATGTTGAATTCCTCCTACTATGTTAAAATCTCACTCGATCTCATGCTAACAATTGAGTTTATAAGATTCAAGATATTGTGTGTTAAAGATTACGAGAGTTTATTCTGGTGTTTTTTATTTAGTAGTTTTTACCGTTAATATTTATATAGCTCTTAACACTAATCTTTAGTTTTATCGGTGGTATTTTAATAGTCATTGCGCATATGATTGAGTATTCGTAGTATAGAGACATTCATGACAATTGTATAAATTTTCAAGGGGATATCGATTCTAGTTAGCTTAGCCGGTATTCCCTTTTTTTAGTAGAGATGTTGATGCAAGTGAGTAGCGTAAAGGATTGTCTAAAGTAACTTTCTTTAAAAACATACTTGACGAATAGGGATTAAGGGGATAAAGTAAAGTCTATATTAAAGTCTACAATACTATTAGACAGAGGGGTGCAGAATGATGAATACTTTTTTCCTTATCGTGAACATTGCGGGCCTATTATTGCTCGTCGGCCTATTATATAGAATGAATCGTAAAAAGGTTTCATTTTCAAAACGCGTTTTTACGGGGCTTGGGCTCGGGATTGGCTACGGACTTATTTTACATTTCGCATATGGCACAGAGTCTGAGATCCTCAAGCAGTCGATGCCATGGTTTAACCTAATCGGGAGCGGCTATGTTAAATTACTGCAAATGATTGTCATGCCCCTTGTTTTTATTTCCATCTTAGCAGCCTTTACGAAAGTGACGATTGGGAAAAACTTCGGGAAAATGGCGGGTACGATTTTAGGTATGCTCGTCGGTACAACCGCGATTGCTGCGATTATAGGGATTTCAGTCACGCTGCTATTTGGACTGGACGCTTCTGAAATTGTACAAGGAGAAGCAGAAGCAGCACGTGGGCTTTCTATAGAAGAAAACTACGAAACTGTAGCCGATCTTTCGTTACCTGAAAAGCTTATTGATTTATTACCTGCTAACCCTTTCTTAGATTTCACAGGGGCACGTCCAACTTCAACCATTGGGGTCGTTATTTTTGCGGCATTCCTAGGATTTGCCTACTTAACGATTACAAGAAGAGATGAAGAAAATGCGGTCACGGTGAAAAAAGGAATTGATGCGATTTATGCATTGATCATGGGTGTTGTACGAATCGTCCTACGTTTGACGCCATATGGTATTTTGGCGATTATCGCGCGAACTGTAGCGACGTCTGACTTTATGGCAATCTACAGTCTTGGGAAGTTTGTACTTGCTTCTTATGTCGCTTTACTAGTGATGTTCGGCATTCACTTGCTCATTATTACATTATCGGGATTAAATCCAGTGACGTATGTGAAAAAAGCAGGAGAAGCGTTGATATTTGCTTTTACATCACGCTCAAGTGCCGGCACATTACCGTTAACGATTCATGCACAAACAAACCGCTTAGGTGTACCTGAAGGGATCGCAAACTTTTCTGGCTCATTTGGTTTATCCATCGGGCAAAATGGCTGTGCAGGCATTTACCCGGCGATGCTCGCTGTCATGATTGCTCCATCGGTTGGTATAAATCCACTTGATCCAACATTTTTAGTAACATTAATCGCGATCGTTGCGGTTAGCTCATTTGGTGTAGCGGGTGTTGGGGGAGGCGCGACATTTGCCGCAATTCTTGTCTTGTCGGCATTAAATCTTCCTGTCGCACTCGCGGGGTTATTGATTTCTGTTGAACCATTGATTGACATGGGCCGTACTGCGGTAAACGTCAGTGGTTCGATGACAGCGGGTGTCACAACAGCCCGCGTGACGGGTGAACTTGACACGGATATGTATAATGAATCACTTGAAAAACAAACAGCAGAAGCTTAAGTTTAAGAAATCCCGCAGGAGACAACATGGTCTTCTGCGGGATTTTTTTAATTGAACTAACATCCGGTTAGAACATCAAGTGGAACTGGATAAACGGAATCATTTGACTTTTGCAAAAGATTTTTTGGGAAATTCTGTTATACTGATAGAAAAGTAAGTTTAGGTTCATAGATTCACAATAAGCTCAAGATTGTGTATTAAAAAAATAGGATGTCGAAGGGGAATTAGGCTATGGATTCACCGGGGTGGAAACAAAAAGATGCATGGACATGGAAGGAATTTATTCTGCTATTGTTACTCGAATTTGTATTCGTCATGGTAGCTGTTAAATATGGTATGCAGTCACTATATCAATTCTGGTTTGATCATACACTATACTCAGGAACGGTGACTGGATTAACAATTGCAGTTGTGCTCATGTTAGGTTTATATTTTATTGCATTGAAACCACAAAATTTATCGTGGAGGGATGTTGGGGTAAAAGGGTTTCCTGCATCGTATTGGTGGAGGATTCTAATCTGGCTATTCATAACCATTGTGTTAAGTGTGGCTGTCGTGCTTTTAACTAGCCTGGTGGGAAATGATGTAGATAACAGTAAAACGGAGAGCCTGCAACAAAATGTAAACGTAATTACGGTTCTTATAGCCTTTGTTTCCGCTGGTATCATATCGCCTGTATACGAGGAAATATTTTATCGAGGTTTTATTTATCGTTGGTTAAGAGTGAGACTTGGGATGGGTTGGGGAATTGTGTTTAGCTCACTGATATTTACGGCTGCTCATTTTCCAACGTTAAATGCGATGCCTGTAAATTTTATCACTGGTATTGTGTTTGCCTGGACCTATGAAAAGACAGGTTCTATTATTCCGGCAATAATTATTCACGGCATATTTAATACAATTGCAGTTTTACTAATAGCAATAGGGTGAATTATAGTTTTACTATTAACCAGGGGTATTTCTCGAAGAAGAATAGCACCTGTTTTCAGTAATCGGGCCAAATTATTTAATAATGTATTTAAAGGAGTAGATAACTTATGAAGATAAATTGGACTTTGTTTTTTTCATATCTTTTTGTGTGGATAGTGGTTGGCATAGTGATATTTGATAATGTAATTCCTATGATTATTTTTATAATCTGTGGAGGAGCATGCGGTGGTTTTATACTTGCTACTAAAAAGAAAAGAAAGGTTTGCAATTGAACTATTAAACAAATGGGGGCGTTTATGGAAGAGGCTTCTCTGTAGTTGGCTAGTTGATCTTCGCTACAGTCGGCGACTCCCAGAGGATCAGCGAGAGCCGTAACGAAGAACGGCTTTTGCGAGTGAAGCGAAGCGAGAAGGAGCACATCTTTGCTTTGACAGGTGAAACACCCGGCGAGCAACGCGAGGGGTGTGGTTCACCGTCCGCCCTCGGGAACGCGTCCGGCTGGAGCGCAAGTCAACGAATCTTGACCACTTTGCCTTTATCGGGGGCGATAGTTGCATGGATTTTATGCCATTAACGGGCCATTTAAAGTTATAAGAGAAGCATTACTTTAAATCAATTAGGTTGTGAGGGGTGAAAATGTTGGCTTCTCAAATGAACAGTAAATGGTCACTTGTTTTAAGTATGGTAGGTGTAATTGCGTTTAGGATAAGTTATCTTATATCTGAAAATCCAACTTTATTAGAAAAGGTCATTATAGGAACATTCTTTTTCTCTGGAATTGCTCTTATGATAGGCGGGATTATTTTAGGTATTCGGGCATTCAAAACAATGGAGGAAGGAAAGCTCAAGTATTTTGGGTTTTCAGTAATAATTCTCTTCATGATTAGTTTAGCTTTACCACTATTGCTAATGGCTTTATTTGGATTTGGAGGATAACTTGGATAATTTACTTCTTCAATCGGGGGCAATTCTGGAATAAAGGTTATGCCGTTAGAGGGCCATTTAGTTAAATTCAGCTGTTTTTATGGCAGTTCATTTTATTAATAATGGAAATAGGTGATTTTGTTATGGTTGATAGACTTTGGGAGCACGAACCATTGGATAAATATGAATTGGAAGAATTGACAGAGGATTTATTAATAAAAGCAGAAAAAAATTTAAATGTAAAACTACCAGATTTTTATGTTGAATTAATGAGAACTCAAAATGGTGGACGATTATATAAAAATTCTATTGAGATTAGTAAAATGAATGTGATTGTTGATCATCTTCTTGGTATTGGGAGTAGGGGAAATGAAGGGATTCTTATTACGCCTTATATGGTTAAAGAATGGGGTTTACCTAACGATATTGTGTTAATTAGCGGAGATGGGCATAGTTGGTTCTTTCTAGATTACCGGCAAAAAAAGAGGAGCCTTGCGTTTCCTTCTCAGATACAGAAGAAAATATCGAAATAATAATAGCGAGTAATTTCAAAGAGTTTATAGATAAACTTTCACGAGATAGTGAAGTGAATGAATTTGAATTAGTTTCAGAAAGCTCTTATTCAACTGGACAACTTGAGAGAGAGGTTGAAAAGGGTGATGATCCATTCTTGATTACAGACAGTTTTTTATATTATTCTGTGGCAGATTGTAATTTGGATTGGTTAGTGTCACAAGCTATTATTGTTATGGACAATCCAGATGAATTCATTGCACCTGAAGTGATGGCTTACACTATGAAAAAAGTTGCTAACTCGGAACGAAAAATGAGTGATAGACATTCATTGGTTTCCTTAGCTGAAAAAGTTAAAGATCACAATTCTGTCGAAGTAAGAAAATACTACAAGAGAATACTTAATTATATAAAATGAAATGAGTAAGTGTTTTTTAATTGAATAATCAGGGTGCGATTGTGGACCATGGTTTATTCGTAGTCGCTTAGTTGATCGGAGTGGAAGCCGGCGACGGGAGGATCAGTGGGACAGGTGAAACACCTAGCGAGCGAAGCGAGGAGTGTGGTTCACCGCCCTCCGGAACGCGTCCGGCTGCAACGCAGATCAACGGGTTCAAACCACTGTCCGACCTATGGATGCGATTGTTGTATAAGAAATCTGCAATTTATTCAGTAATAGGGCTGTTTTATTGAAAATAGAATTCTATTTTTAAAAGTTCCTTCAGAATATAGTGGCGTTTGTTTAAGATTATAGACAAATACGTTCCAACTAGGAGGAAAGAAAATGGATAAAAGTATATTAAGTTTAAAACTAAAAGAATACCGCAAACAAAAAGGGCATACACAAGAAGAGCTTGCGGAGTTATTAGACGTTAGTGATAAATCAATATCAAAGTGGGAATTAGGCAATGGTTATCCAAGCAAGAAAAATATGATGAAAATTTCAGAATTATTAGATGTGTCATTAGAGGTTTTAATGATTGAAGAACAAGCTGAGGATACTAGATTGAAAAGGAGCTTTCAATATGCTTTGGTTAGCTACTTTATTATTATTTCACTAACGATATTAATTAGAGGCATAAAAGAAGCAGATCGTTATAAAGATATATTAAGTAGTGATGTTAGTGAAATTATGAAGATAGTGATTGTTAACTTCGGACAAAATATTTATATTGCGATTGTACCAGCATTGATTATTGGCTTAGTCTCTCATTTCTACTTAATACCCCGACAGGAAGCTGATTAAATTAATAATAAGACTATTTAAGTTATCTTCATTTTACGGCAATAGGGTGTGATTGTGGCACAATTTTTTTTGGCAGATCAACGGGTTCCAACGACTATCCCCACTTTAAGCACCAAACATAGGCAAGCAACGTAAAATCCAAATCACTTTGATCGTCTTGATTGTTGAGCGATATAGGCAATCTTCTTAGTAAAGGAGAATACCATGAAAAACTTCACAAAATACTTTTTATCTTCATTCATACTAGTACTATTCCTAAGCGGCTGCAGTTCCACTACCGAACAGCCAAATGAAGGTCTATTCGAGTACAAAGAATCATTCATTGGCGATAACAGTGCAGTAGTCCATATAATTGAGCAACTGCGTTATGCTGAACAGTTTGAAAAAGTTTCGCTGGAAACCAAAACAGAACCTTATGGAATGACGATTCAGTATGAACATATGGATGCTGCAATAGAAGAAAGTGAATATAAAGAGGCGGCCGTTTATAATGCTAGCTACTTATTCACGCTCATCGATAATGCAGAGTGGGTTGTCTTTAATTTTGAGGACTACACATATAAGCTCAGTAAATTGGAATTGCAAGACTGGTATGGTAAAGAATTAAATGATTTTACAAATGAAGAGGAATTGGACGTTTTCATTCAAGAAAAGTTAAAAGATGAGAGTGAAATACAACAGCTGTTTGTAGAATAAAAATCAAAAAATTCATCATTTTATGAACAATATACTATGCAACAGAAATCCATCATTCTATGGTATACTTGCAGAAAAAATCAGGCATATTTGGAGATGGACAACGATGATACGATTTGAAAATGATTATACGGAAGGCGCTCATCCGCGGATTCTGCAACGATTGATTGAAACAAATGAAGAACAAACTCCTGGATACGGTATGGATGAACACTGTGAAAAAGCTAGAGAGTATATTCGGAAAGAGTGTGAAGCGCAAGAGGCCGATATTCACTTTTTAGTAGGGGGAACCCAAACGAATACTACCATCATCGCGTCGATTTTACGTCCGTATCAAGGTGCTGTCTCTGCAGAGAGTGGACATATCGCGACACATGAAACGGGAGCGATTGAATCTACCGGACATAAAGTACTTACTGTACCTAGCGAAGACGGGAAAATTACAGCTGGGCAAGTAAAAGAGTTAGTCGATGCTCACTGGAATGAAGCAAGCCCTGAGCATAGTGTACAACCTGGACTCGTGTACATTTCTAATCCTACAGAAAACGGGACGACGTATACTAAAGCGGAATTAGAAGCTTTGAGTAAAGTTTGTGGAGAATACCAGTTGCCATTAGTACTCGACGGCGCTCGATTAGGATATGGTTTGGCTTCGATCGACAACGATATCACGTTAGCGGATTATGCGCGACTATGTGATGTTTTCTATATTGGCGGAACAAAGGTCGGTGCGTTGTTTGGTGAGGCTGTTGTTATTACAAATGATTCACTGAAAAAGGATTTCCGCTATTTCATCAAACAAAGAGGCGGCTTGCTCGCGAAAGGTAGACTTTTAGGGATCCAGTTTGAAACGTTGTTTGAAGACGGTTTATATTATGAAGTTTCGAAGCACGCTGTGGAAATGGCGTCTCTTCTTCGACATGCATTTGTGGAGAACGGATTTGCATTGCGTTATGATTCCACAACCAATCAGCAATTCCCCATTCTTCCGGAGTATGTTATGACCGAGTTAAGCAAAAAGTATTCATTCTCCTTCTGGGAAAAGATCGACGCTACACATAGTGCGGTTCGTTTTTGCACAAGTTGGTCTACTAAGAAAGAGCATGTGGAGATGTTCGTGAACGATTTGCATCGGCTATGTATTACTTCATAATACTGTCTGGTTGGTGTTGAATTACGGTCGATAATAAACTAGGACCTACTCTAGTAGGTGGTAGATGCCAAGCGATTTGTAGATATTAGTAAAAAACAACTATGCGTGATTATTTGCCGTGTAAGTAGGCTCGGTTTTAAGTGAACCTATACTGTTACACGGTTCACTTCCATTAAGAGGAGTAGCTATTGTGGTGAAATTTTGCGTTACAAGATGGAGATCCTTGGCTCTATTGGCATTCATGTGGTTTGCGAGACCTTACCAGTTTTGTTGGTGGGGTCTCTTTTTGTGTTTGTATGACACCCGAGAGGATTAGTACAAAGACTCTCTTTAAATTAATTGGCTAAGCATTGGCTTTCTGCAAAATCCGTACTCTGCGAATCTGAGCGGGTGAAAATAGGGTCGTTTATTCATAAAGTCATAGGGAATAGATAACCAAATACCTTAAGGAAAGAGGGAAAGCAGATGAAGCAGTTTTTGCAGCTAGTCAGCATAGGAATTGCCGGCGGTGCCGTTTTGGCGCTACTCATGCATGTCATATGGTCTGTAACCGGAAATGAAGCATATATTTTACTATATAATGTAGACTACTTCCCCATCATTCATGTCTTTTCTCACGTATTTTGGTTCGGCATCGTCTTTCACTTCGTTTTTTGTATTGCCAGTGTGTTAGGGCTGTTTTATATATTGAGGTTTTTTAAATGGCAATACAAAATGTGGCCATATGTTGTGGTTTACACAGCGGGAAGCGGAGTTTTGTATTTCCTTACCTTGCTAACCGACCAGCCTCCAGCAGCGGATGACGGCATGGCATGGTTATACTGGACGGTGAGTCATTTGATGTTCAGTGTGCTCGTTGCTAGCATGGTCATCCGATACGTTGACCGCGGTCGCGTTTAGCACATCTGAGATTCGATTGCTTGGAAAATGTCATGCGTGGTCCTATCTAGTCTTTCGCACAATCAGGAAGTATCTCCTATGTATTTTCACCCTTCCTATTTGCTTTCAAATTGGAAGGGGGATATTATTTATTTTACCGACTCGGCACTTTTTAAGGATAAATTCCATGTGCGTAACGTAAAGTAGATTGATGATGTGTATACATCTAATATCCTCCCTTGCGTCGCGACGAAGTCATTTTTCCAAAAAGGAGCCTTTACATGAACCTCATTCAAGGACTAATCAGCTTTATCTTGCACATTGATGAGCACCTGGTCGATATCATTCAAATATTTGGCGGCTGGTCGTACGTCATCTTATTTTTAATCGTTTTTATTGAAACTGGGGTAGTGATATTTCCCTTTCTACCTGGGGATTCCCTGCTGTTCGCAGGCGGAGCATTTGCGGCTCTGGAGGCTTTTAATATTTGGTTGCTTGTCGCGGTCTTCTTCGTTGCGGCCGTCCTGGGCGATACAGTGAACTACCATATTGGACGTAAAGTGGGGATGTCGATTTCTCCTGACAGATGGCTTGGGAAAGTCATAAACCAAGAGAAAATGAAAGCTGCGGAGAAGTTCTTTAATACGCATGGCGGGAAAACCATTCTGATTGCCCGCTTTATGCCGTTTGTCCGGACATTCGCTCCGTTCGTTGCAGGCGCGAGCCGCATGAATTACCGGTACTTTGCTTTCTATAATGTCGTTGGAGCGGCATTTTGGGTAGGTATATGCACTATGCTAGGGTATTTATTCGGCAATATTCCTATTATTAAAGAAAACTTTTCCACAGTATTGCTTGCGATTATCTTTTTATCTGTCCTCCCTGCGTTGATCGGTATTGTGAAAAGCAAATTTAGCAGTCAAGCTGTACGATGAGAAGGGACAGTTGTTTTGTACTCATAATGTGTCAATTAATACCTATGCATTCATAATTAGTTGACATATAAGCCGGTTCAATTTAAAGTAAGTCTATACTATTATACGAACACTTCCGTTAAGGGGAGTAGCTATTACAGTAAAAGTCGTCAACACAGGATGTGAATCCTCGGCTCTACTGGCAACTTACGTTGTTTGCGAGACCTTACCAATTATTTGGTGAGGTCTCTTTTAGTTGTAGTAGAGACATCAAAGCCACTAATTGGTCTTGATGTCTCTTTTTTATATATCGAAAACTACTGGAGGTTACATTTTGAGTATGTATCAGGAACTTGTACATTCCATTAACATAAATAAAAAGAATCGTTTGGTGGACTTTCATCCATCTTTGCAACTCGTCGGAACAGGGAGAAGTGCGTTTGTTTTCCGAGTCAAATGCTCTAACAAGGCAATTAAAGTATTCTTTCCACAATCCGTGTACATCGCGAAGGAAGAAGCAGAGATTTATCAAACACTCAAAGGGATTCACTATTTCCCCTGCATTTATGAAACGGGTGCGAATTACGTAGTGATGGATTACGTCGAAGGGGATACACTTTTTGATTGTATGACGAATGGGCGAGTCATTACAGACGCTCATATTAAAGAAATTGACTACGCATTATCACTAGCGGCCAATACAGGATTAAACCCTTCTGATATTCATTTGCGTAATATATTTATCACACCCGATAATCAAGTGAAGCTGATCGATGTGGCGCGGTATAGACAGAAAAAGGACTGCAGGCAGTGGAGCAATCTAAAAAAAGCCCATCGCCAATTTTATCGAAAACGTTTCTTTTGGAAGAAAGTCCCGAGCGCGTTCTTGAATGCTGTGGCGTTCTTGTATAAAAGGGGACTCATACCATCGTATCGGTTATGAAGAATGTCATGGAAAATATAAGAAGGGACCGAATTCATATTGGATTCGGTCCCTTCTTATATTAATATGTAACCCAGCTTAATCCCGTAGTCCCTTCACCTGCATGTACGGCCACACAAACACTAAGTGAGACGACTTGAACATGTAATGTGGGAAATTCTTTCAGTAGCTCATTCTTCCATATTTCAGCGTCATGTGCATTATGGCAATGAATAACTGCTACCTCTGGTACAGAACCTGTTTCCATATCGGCACGGAGTAGCGAAGTGACATGTTTTTTTGCTCGCTTCATGGACCGCACTTTTTCTGTCATCACGGCTTTTCCGTTCTCAAAACTAATGAGAACTTTTATGTTCAGCAAATTACTTAAAAATGCTTGTGTACCTGAAACGCGACCACTTTTATGCAGTTGGCCAAGACCGCCTGGAATGAACGATAATTTTGAATTTGAAGTCATAGCAGTAAGGGCTTCCACCACTTCTTCAGGTTCTTTACCTTCTGCAAACAGTTCATTGCCCATCTCGATCATTTTAACCATCGGAAATGAACCAATTTTCGAATCAATCGGATACACAGGGAAGTCTGACATCTTTGCGGCTGATTGAGCGCTTTCAAATGTACCAGAAAGGCCACTGGATAAATGCACGGCCATCGCAAAGTCATATCCTTCTGTCTGCAGTTTTTCATATAAAGAAGTCATCTCACCAATTGTAGGTTGTGAGGTTTTAGGTGAACCTTTTGCTGCACGTAATTTATCATAAAACTCATCTTTTGTGAGATCCAGTGATTCCCTATAGCATCGATCTCCAAACACTACGCCAAGAGGAAGTACAAATACATGATGTTTTTGAATGAATGCCTCATCTACTTGTGCTGCCGTATCCGTAATCCAAGCTATTTTCTTCATTATAAATTTCTCCTCAAACTACAAATTTCGTATATGAACTAGCGAACTTCTAACCATAACTTACACTACGGATTAGCCAGGACCTAGTGACAGTTGTCATATCTTGTCGAATAATTGTGTTTGCTGTCATAAATTGAACATATGTCTAGAGACAAAAACGAATGGTAGTGTAAGAATTTACGGGGAGTCTTACAGATGTGGTTTATGGATAGTGTAATTTACCATCTGTCAAGTAATAACAGGTTCGGTGCATGGGGAGAAAACGTTAAAAGGCTTGACATATGGGGACGCAATTCATACATGAATTGGTGTCTAGAATGGTTTAGCGGATAAATTTAGAATTAATTGGAAACATTGAAGGGAACAAAGTATTTCATGCTAAAATAGATTATAACAGGAAAATTTTCTCAATAAATGGACCAAAATGAATTGTAGATAAACTATTGCAGAAATTAAGGCACCTGTCCAGGGTCTGTAGGTTCACGCTGATCCTCACGGAGTCGGCGCCTACACTCCAAGCAACGGATTGTATTATGTAAATAAGCATTTTCATCAAACGGGCCACTTTGCGGAAGACAGTTATTAAAAATAAAATAAAATTTAAATGAAAGGATGCGACGATAGTGGAAATAAATGACTTTAAAGTCACGCCTGAAAAGATGAAAGGTAAGACAGTTTCCGATGTTGCTGTTACTTCTAATGCTGTAGTTATAAAGTTTACTGATAGCACGTATTTAGACATCTATCTCGATAATTCAGCACAAACATTAAAAACATCAACTAACAAGCTAGAAGGTTAAAAAATTCAAAAAATCATCTAAAACGATCGGGGACGTTTGTTTTATAAGCGAATGCTCAAATACCGAAATAGGGCTACTTAAATGAATAATGTACCAAAGAAGGGTGAATGTCATGGAAAGCTTTACAGTTTTACCAATGTGGAATTCTTCGGGAAAACAAATTGAAATTATGGATTCAGATGGCATGCAAGTCGGTTTTATTCAGAGAAGGTATTAAAGTTTTTGGGATAGACTTATACATTATTCGCCTGTTACAATTTCTTTTTTGGAAACCATAAATATATATGGTGCAAGTAATGGGAAACATTTAAAAGTAAAAGAGCAGTCTTTTAAATCGAATCTAGTGAATTTAAAATGGGATATATTTTTAAATGATGATGCTAAAGAAAATAAGTTTTTGCTAGAAGATCAAACGAAAATCAGTACAAATCCACGTATGGTGTATTACAAAAATAATAAAGAATATATTTTTAGAAAAGATATATTTAATCGTACTTGTAAAATTAGCTTAGATGGAAACATCCATGCGACTATTAATGTGGAGAAGAAAGTTCCGGTATCGTTAAAGACTGTAGCCAAGACCGATGACCTCACAATCATCGAGTTACTTGGTATTTATTATGTAATAAGTTTGGTTTATTAGTGCTATATCTTCCGTAAATGGGGGCAATAACAGCATAAAGGCTGCCATTCAATCAGGCCAGAGTATAGCAAATATCTGATGATGAATTAAGGTCAGCATTTTTCAGATATAGAATTTATTTTTAAAAAGGGGTGAGACAAGTTTGGACTTTTCCAATGTTTGGATATTCGTACTAGCAGCTCTTGTCTTGTTAGTTATTCCAGGACCATCTGTTTTTTATATCATTGCAAGAAGTGTAAATCAAGGTAGAACAGCTGGAATAGCATCAGTCCTTGGCGTTGCTACAGGTGCGGCAATTCATGTAATCGCAGCAGCCGTTGGAATATCTGCGCTTCTCATGACATCATCATTAGCATTTAACCTAGTAAAGTACTTAGGAGCTGCATATCTTATCTATCTCGGATGTAGAACATTATGGTTATCGAAGGAATCCAATCAACCTACTATCCCAAAAACGGAACCTGATAAGATAGCTAAGATCTTTAATCAATCTGTCATAGTAGAAGCCTTGAACCCGAAGACTTCTCTGTTTTTTCTAGCTTTTTTACCGCAATTTATTTCGCCTACAGGCAGTTCTGTCACACTTCAATTTTTAATTTTAGGTGGTATTTTTATTGCAATGGGTTTAATTAGCGATGGTATATATGCATTTCTTGCATCTAGTGTTCGAAAATGGATCCTTGGAAGTCAGTTGAGAACTAAAATTCAAAACGGATTAACTGGTGGCACGTATATTGCCTTGGGACTTCTTACAGCTTTTGCAAACCCGCAAAAATGATTTATAGAACAGTTGGAAACCACGATTAGTATCCCTAGAGAAGTCTTACTGTGCTGATGTTAGATAATTAGTATTTCATAATCGGGCCAGTTTGAGGAATGAAAGAGGTGTAGCAATGAAAAATTTTATTGATCTTTTAGAAAAACTTGAACGGAATAAAATTTATTATACTTTAGATAAAACTAGAGATGAATATATCAGAGTTGATATTTCAGTACCAGGTGAAAGATGGGAAGTTGAGTTTGCTGCTGAACATGACGATATTGTTGTTGAAAGATTTAAGAGTGTAGGAGACGTAGAAGGAAAAGAAGCTTTAGAATATTTGTTTGATAATTTTTAAGATTAAACAATCGGGGGCGTTTGTTTTATAAGCAAATGCTCAAATACCGCAATAGGGACATTTAATTTAACATGTATGCTGAAAATAATAGAAAGAACATAATAGAGGGGGTGTAATTATGCAAAAAGTGATTCCTGCTTTCCGTATTACTGACTATACAAGGAGTATTGCATTTTACGTAGATAAAATGGGTTTTAAAATCGATTGGGAGCATCGGTTTGGACCTCAATTTCCTTTTTTTGTTCAAATCACGAAGGATAAAATGACACTTTATTTAACTGAACATACTGGTGACTGCCAAGTTGGTGGATTAATTCACTTATTTGTTCCGAATGTCGATAACTGGTACAACGAATTGAAGTATAAAAAGGATATTTGTATTCCTGATCCTCCAAATGAGGATATTGAGGGACTTCGGATGATGACAGTTGTTGACCCTGATGGTAATCAATTACGCATATGTACTCGTTTATAAATAAATTATTCATGCTAACTTAACTAGAGGTAATATTCAATAGTCGGGTGCAATTGCTTGATAAGCGATTGTGTCTATATCGCAATCGGGCCAATTCATAGCACTAGGAGTGATTTATAGTGACAAAAGCAAAGCAGTATTTTCTGGGATATTTTCTGCTATTCCCAACAATTTTTGTGATTAGCTCCTTCGTGTGGCGATTTATTATTCGGAATAATGATTTATTGATTGTGTTAACAGATTCTTTATCAATCTTAGCTATTTATTATTTCATAGTTAGCATTTTCTTTGGTGTTCGTTTGAAATAATACGTTGTACTGGAATCGGGGACGTTTATGGAAGAGGCTTCTCTGTAGTTGGCTAGTTGATCTTCGCTACAGCCAGCGACTCCCGGAGGTTCACCGGCCGCCCTCGGGAACGCGTCCGGCTGGAGCGCAAGTCAACGGACCTTGACCACTTTGCCTTTATCGGGGGCATTTATTTAATAAGCATCATACTACAATCAGGGCCAAATGATTGATTAATAAGGATTGAGAGAGGGGATTTGTATTAAGAGTAATAAAAAGAAAGATTATATTTTAGGTGTAAGTATTGTCTTTGTTTTCCTCTTTTCTTTTATTCCCAGTTTCGGATTGAGAATTGATGATGGTTCTCGTTTTTGGGGCTTTCCTGCTGAATGGCTTGGTATTTATGAATACGGTGGCTTTAGTTTTATGTGGTTAGGTTTTTTGTTTAATATTGCATTTTTTTATTTGATTTTTTTCCTGTTGAATAAAATAGTAGTTAGATTAAACAATTCTAGAAGTAATAAGTCGGATAATGTATAGAAAAATGGTTAGGATCTAGTGGTTCACTATCGGGGAGCATTTCTTGAAGAAGAATTGCACCCGTTTTCAGTAATAGGGCCAAGTTGCTGAATGAATTCGAGGAGGGGGAACGTGAGTTATTACTATAACAGTTATTTACATGTGGTTAAGAGAGAATTTATGTTCATCATAATGGCAGCAGTTTTGTTAGTTCTAACCTTTTTTATTTGGGTTGGTGTCCCAGTATTTATAATTGGTAGTGCCGTGGCAAGTCTAACAACTAGTCAATTCCTTGTAAATTTATGTATTTCATTTTCAATAGCTATAATTTTTTCTTTATACTTTTTACCAATCAATTTCAAAGTTGCACAAGATATAGCAGTTACAAAAAAACGCAGTACATATAATTCATTTATACGAATAGAAATTATGTGGATAGTAGCTATTGCAGCGATTCTACAAATCATTTTAAGTTTCATTCTTCAATGATCGGGCAATTCTTGCATACGGTTTGTGCTTCAATCGGGACATGTTGAAAAAACAGTCAACTAAAAGGTAAGTATATTCATTTCGAATATACTTATTTTTATTTGGATTTATTCTGGGTATAAGTCATATAAAACTTTTAAGTATTTTTTGTAACGTAATTGAATTCTAGGAGTTATATAAGTATAAGGGGTGAAAAGAGGTGGACTTTGAGGAAATCTATGACGAATACTTTAAAGAAGTTTTTTTGTTTATAAAATCATTATGTCACGATGAAAGGATAGCTGAAGAAATTACGCAAGAGGCATTTTTTAAAGCGTTAAAATCACTTGAAAAGTTTGATGGTTCTAAAGATATTCGAGCATGGCTTTTTACAATTGCCAAGAATACATATTTCTCGCACTACAAAAAAATGAAAAGACAAGTAAACCTAGACTTAATAGAAGAACCAATGATGGAAGTACAATTTGTAAAGCATTTGATGAATGAGGATGATGCTTTTACTGTTCATCAGTTTATTCACTCGATGAATGAACCTTATAAGGAAGTATTTTCACTACGCACTTTTGGCGAATTACCTTTTGAAAAGATAGGAAAGATCTTTGGAAAAAGTGCGGGATGGGCAAGAGTAACCTTTTATAGAGCAAGGAAGCAAATTTTAGAGTATATGGAGGGTATGAATTATGAACGAGATTAAATGCACAATCATTCAGGATGTTTTACCTCTTTATATTGATGAAGTTGTTAGTCAAGATACAAAAGAGATGGTAGACGAGCATTTGCGGCATTGTCATATATGTCAACAGGAATATGAGTCAATGAAACAAAATCTTTATCTTCCAGTAGAAAAACCCTCTCCACTTTTTAATACTATCAGCAAGAAGTTTCGTAAGAAAAAAGTGGTGATTTCAATTGTATCCGTTTTAGTAACGGCAATTATTTTAACAGGAGCGTTTTCTTATGTTTTCCATTACAAAACGGTTATTCCATACTCAAAAAATCTAATTAAAATTGAAACACATGATGACAATCAATTGGTTTCCCATTATTTTGGTGAAAGTTATGCTGGCGTTAACGGAACACATCCTTTGCCACTTGAAATTAATGGAAATAAAAAGAATGTGAGTTTTATTTACTATACAAAAACAATTGCCGATTCGCCTACAAGAAAACTTATTAATAATGAAAACAGTCTTAATGAACAAGAATATACTTTTAACCTTCCCGAAAGTGAAAAAATTGATGCTGTGTATTATGTAGATTTTGATGTAGAAAAAATTGCTAGAGAAGATTCTTGGGATTCTCTATTAAAACGCGCAGTATTGATTTGGGAGAAATAAGGGGTTCTTCAACAAATTATTTTAGTTGAAGAAAAGTTAACTGATTTTAAGGGAAAGAATGATGTCCCATTATCAGGCGCGATTACTTTATAAGCGATTATGTCTATATCGCAATCGGGCCAAATCGTTGATTAAGCAGGTTTTGTAAATATTTCCGTGAGAGCGGTGTGGGAAATGGGTGGGGAAAGTGTTAGCGATTTTTGTATTAGTAGTTTTGATAGTTTATTTGTTCGACTTTGCTAAAATAAGAAAACAGAATCAAACAGTGATTGAGCAAAATGATAAGATCATCTCTCTCTTAGAGGAGATTAAAAGTAAACAATAATTACGCTTTAAACGGGGGCTTTTACAGAAAAATGTTTGAAGCATTAGCTTAGTTGATCGGAGCGGTAGCCGGCGACTCCCTCTTGGAAATACGATAGTGACAAGGTTTATCGAGTTTTGAATAAGACTAAAAATTATTTTTCGGATGTATCTGTAGTATGCAT